>DVHW01000033.1 GCA_018711785.1 Candidatus Galloscillospira excrementavium | reverse complement strand
ACCCCTTGGTGATCTTGGCCTTTCCGGTCTCGCAGCCCCCCAGGCCCCGGCACTCGGCCAGGAGCATGGGCCCGGCGGCCCGGTGGATGGCCCCGTCTACCCCGCCGCCCCCCAGCAGGGTGCAGTTGGCGGCGTTGACGATGGCGTCGGCCTGTACTTTCGTGATGTCCCCCAGCAGGGTGCGGATGGCGGTCATGGCCTCACTCCTCCTCCCCTGGCTCCCCCGGCTCCTCCGGCGGCACCCGGCGGCCCTCGGGGGTCAGCTCATGCCGGGCGGGGCGCTCCGGGGGCTGGGGCGGCTCGGGGTCGTGCTCCTCCGCCTCTGCCTCGGCCCGGACGGCCCCCGGGTCGGTAAAGACCTTCTCAAAGGTCGCCGCGTCCATGGTCTCGTGCTCCAGCAGGTACTCCGCCACCAGGTCCAGCTCGCTCCGGTGGGCCTCCAGGATGTCCACGCAGCGCTGGTAGGCCTCGTCGATGATGCGCTTGACCTCCTCGTCGATGAGGGCGGCCACCTCCTCGGAGTAAGTCTTGGTCTGGGCCATGGTGCGGCCGATGAACACCTCGTCGTGGCCCGAGTCAAAGACCACGCTGCCCAGCCGGTCGCTCATGCCGTAGCGCATGACCATGTTCCGGGCGATGGCGGAGGCCCGCTGCAGGTCGTTGCCTGCGCCGGTGGAGATGTCCCCCAGCACCAGCTGCTCGGCCACCCGGCCGCCCAGCAGCCCGGCAATGCGCTCGTTGAGCTCCTGCCTGGAGTGGAAGTTCTTGTCCTCCTGGGGCAGGGAGATGGTCATGCCGCCGGCGCCGCCCCGGGGGACGATGGTGATCTGGTGCACCGGATCGGCGGTCTCCAGCTCGTGGTCCACCACGGCGTGGCCCGCCTCGTGGTAGGCGGTGAGCTTCCGCTCCCGCTCCACCACCACCCGGCTCTTCTTCTCCGGCCCGGCCAGGACCTTGATGACCGCCTCGTGGATGTCGGCGTTGGTGATGAAGCGCCGGCGCTGGCGGGCGGCCAGCAGGGCGGCCTCGTTCATCAGGTTCTCCAGGTCGGCCCCGGTGAAGCCCGAGGTGGCCCGGGCCACCTCCCGCAGGTCCACGTCGTCCCCCAGTGGCTTGTTCCGAGCGTGGATGCGGAGGATCTCCTCCCGGCCCTTGATGTCGGGCTGGCCCACGTAGATCTGCCGGTCAAACCGGCCGGGGCGCAGCAGGGCGGGGTCCAGAATGTCCTGCCGGTTGGTGGCCGCCATGACCACCACCCCCTCGTTGGCGGAGAAGCCGTCCATCTCCACCAGCAGCTGGTTGAGGGTCTGCTCCCGCTCGTCGTGCCCGCCGCCCAGACCGGCGCCCCGGCGGCGGCCCACCGCGTCGATCTCGTCGATAAAGACAATGGCGGGGGAGTTCTTCTTGGCCTGGTCGAAGAGGTCCCGCACCCGGCTGGCGCCCACGCCCACATAGAGCTCCACAAAGTCGGAGCCCGAGATGGACAGAAACTGCACCCCCGCCTCCCCGGCCACGGCCCGGGCCAGCAGGGTCTTGCCGGTGCCCGGGGGGCCCACCAGCAGGATGCCCTTGGGGATGCGGGCCCCCAGGGCCAGGAAGCGCTGGGGGTCCTTCAGGAAGTCCACGACCTCCTGGAGCTCCTCCTTCTCCTCGTCGGCCCCGGCCACATCGGCAAAGGTGACCTTCTTCTCGCTCTCCGAGAGGGTGTGGGTCCGGGCCTGGCCGAAGCGGGCGGCGGTCCGGTCGGCCCCTCCCCCGCCGCCGGCGCCCTGGCGGGCAAACATCATATACCACAGGGCGGCGAAGATGACGATGACCACCACCCAGGGCACCAGGCTCCACCACCAGGGGGTCCGGAAGCTGGGCGGGTAGTCGAAGGAGGAGATGATGCCCGCGTTGTGCTGCCGGACGATGGTGTCGTTGAAGTCCTGGTAGAACAGCTCAAAGCTGTACAGGTCGTAGGAGACCGTATAGCTGCCCCCCACGGGCTCCTTCAGCTCCAGGATGAGGGTGTTGTCCCGCACCAGCACCGTGTCCACCAGCTGCTGCTGGAAGAGGTCGTGGACCTCGGAGTAGTGCTCAATGGAGGGACCGTTGTCCATCTCCATGAGCCCGTAGACGATGGCGGCCAGGATCAGCAGGATAAGGACGCTGAAAATGAGGTCGCGCACACTGAACTTTTTCAAGGATACCTCCATCCGCCGCGGAGCACTCCCCTACCGGGAGCCGCGCTGCGGCGGCCGCTGCTTGCGGCGGGCGGCGCGCCGAGGTTCCCCACTGGCGGGGGAGTCAGTCGGAAATCAGCTGTTCCTCGTACACCGAGGGCTTGAGGACGCCGATGTAGGGCAGGTTGCGGTACTTCTCCGCGTAGTCCAGGCCGTAACCCACCACGAACTCGTCGGGGATGGTGAAGCCCACGTAGTCGGCCTGCACCGGCACCACCCGGCGCTCCGGCTTATCCAGCAGGGTGCACAGCCGGATGGAGGCGGGGTGCCGGGCCTGGAGCAGCTTCATCAGGTAGCTGAGGGTGTTGCCCGAGTCCAGAATGTCTTCCACCACCAGGATGTCCTTGCCCTCGATGTCGTCGGAGAGGTCCTTGGTGATCTGGACCTGCCCGGAGGAGGTGGTCCCCTTTCCGTAGGAGGAGACCGCCATGAAGTCCACCGTGCAGGGCAGGGTGATCTTCCGGGTCAGGTCGGCCATGAACACGAAGGACCCCCGCAGCACGCTGATGAGCATGGGCTCCTTTCCGGCGTAGTCCCGGTTGATCTCCGCGGCCAGCTCCTCCAGCCGGCGGTCGATCTCCTCCTGGGAAAAAAGTGTGCGCTGGATATCCTGTTGCAACATGCGATTCATCCTTCCTCTTCCGGCCCGCCGGCGTCCCCGGCGGCCGTGCTCTCTGTCTGAATAAAGGCGATGCCCGTGTCCGGGTATCGCGGGTGGGCGGTGTTGGGGCCGAAGCCGGCCAGGGCGAGCACCCCGCCGCCGTCGGCGGCCAGGGGGATGCGCTCCCGCACCCGGCGGGGGACCTTCTGGTCGATGAAGAGCTTCTTCACCGTCTTGCCCGGCCGGCCGGGCAGGGTAATTTCGTCCCCCGTCTGCCTGGCCCGGACCACCAGCCCCGGCCAGGGCGGGCGGGAGAGCCGCAGGGCCCAGCCGGTGCCCGGGATGGGGGTGACTCCCTGTTCCGGGACCAGGGGCTCCAGGGGCGGGAGGGGGTCCCGGCGGGTGGTGAGGAGCAGCTCCCGGTAGACCCGCTGGGCCAGCTTGCCCCCGGGGAGAAAGGCCACGGCGGAGGGGTCCTCCCCCCGGCACAGGGCCACGATGGCATTGAGGTGGGCGGCGGAGCAGTCGCTGTCCCCGTCCCCCAGCATCTCCAGCAGCCGCCGGGCGGCCCGGGGGGCGATGGCGGCGGGGGCCTCAGCGATGTACCGGGCCTCGATGACCAGGTCGTCCTCCGCCCAGCGGGCGTGGCGGCAGACCTGGGCGGCCTGGGCGTTGAGATAGTCGTTGTCCTGCCGCAGATAGCGGATGGTGTCCGTCACCCCCTCCAGAAAACGAGGGTTCAGAGCGGTGAGGGCGGGGATGATGTGGTGGCGCACCTGGTTGCGGGCGTAAGCGTCGTCGGCGTTGGAGCTGTCCTCCACGTGGTGCAGTTCCCACGCCGCCAGGTATTTCTCCACCTCCCGCCGGGTGGTGGTGAGCAGGGGCCGGACCAGGTCCCCCCGCCGGGGGGCGATGCCGGTGAGCCCCTGGAGCCCGGAGCCCCGGATGAGGTGGAGCAGCAGGGTCTCCGCGTTGTCGTCGGCGGTGTGGGCGGTGGCGATGACCGCCGCCCCCGCCTCCTCCGCCGCCCGGCGGAGAAAGGCGTACCGCATGGCCCTGGCGGTCTCCTCGATGCCCCGGCCCCGGCGGCGGGCCTCCCCGGCCACGTCGCCGGAGCCCACGGTCACTTCTACCGGAGGCAGCCCCTCCCCGCCCAGGCGGGAGACAAACGCCCGGACAAAGGCCTCGTCCCGGTCGGACTCCGCCCCCCGGAGGCGGTGATTATAGTGGGCGGCCCGCAGGGTGAAGGGGATGCGGGAGCGCAGAGCACCCAGGGCGTGGAGCAGGCAGACCGAGTCTGCCCCGCCGGACACGGCGCACAGCACCGTGCCGCCGGGGGGGATCATGCCGTATTCTTCGATGAGCGCCTCCATGGCGGGCAGGGAAAGGGGATGTGTCATCAGTACTCCTCGTGTCGGGTGTCCAGGGAGGAAAAGGTGGTGAACTCGGGCAGCCACTGGAGGTAGACCTTGCCGGTCTCCCCGTGGCGGTTTTTGGCGATGATGCACTCGGCCAGGTTGTGGTCCTCGGTGTCCTCGTTGTAGTAGCCCTCCCGGTAGAGAAAGAGGACGATGTCCGCGTCCTGCTCGATGGCCCCCGACTCCCGCAGGTCGGAGAGCATGGGCCGCTTGTCGCTGCGGCTCTCGTTGGCCCGGGAGAGCTGGCTGAGGCAGAGCACCGGCACGTTGAGCTCCTTGGCCATGATCTTCAGGGCCCGGGAGATGTCGCTCACCACCTGCTGGCGGTTGTCCCCCGAGCGGGTGGGCCCGCCGGCCGAGGTCATGAGCTGGAGATAGTCTATGACCACCAGCCCCAGGTTATCCACCCGGCGGCACTTGGCGTTCATGTCGGCCACCGAGAGGGAGGGGTTGTCGTCAATGAGGATGCTGGTCTTGTTCAGGGAGGCTGAGGCGGCGGCGATCTTCACCCAGTCGTCCTCCGAGAGCTTGCCGGTGACCAGGCGGTTGTTGTCCACAAAGCTCTCCCCCGAGATGAGGCGCATGGCCAGCTGCTCCCGGCTCATCTCCAGGGAGAAGAACACCACGCTCTTGCCGGAGAACTTGCCCGCGTGGAGCAGGATGTTCAGGGCCATGGAGGTCTTGCCCATGCCGGGCCGGGCGGCCAGGAGGACAAGGTCGGAGTTGTTGAGCCCGGCGATGGCCCGGTCCAGGTCGGGCAGGCCGGTGGAGATGCCGGGGAAGTCGGACCCCCGGGCGGCCAGCTCATTGAGCCGGTCGTAGACGCCGAGGATGACGGTGGAGATGTGCTCCAGCCCCTGGGCGCCCCGGCCCTGGCGGATGGCGTAGATGCGCTGCTCGGCGGCCTCCAGCACCTCCTGGGCGGTGCCGGTGCCCTCCTGGACCATGGCGGTCAGGTCCCCGGCGGTCTCGGCGATGCGCCGCAGGAGGCTCTTGTCCTTGAGTATGGCCACATACTCCATCACATTGGCCGCCGTGGGGGTGACCTCCATGAGCTGGAGCAGGTAGCTGCGGGAGGTGTTCTCGTCGTACACCCCGTTCTGGCGCATGTGGTCCAGCACAGTCACCGGGTCGATGAGCTGGGAGAAGTTGAACATGGAGTAGATAGTCTCGAAGATCTCCCGGTTCTGCCGGACGTAGAAGTCCTCCGCCCGGAGGGCCTCCACCACCTCGGGGACGCAGCGGGCGTCGATGAGCATGGAGCCCAGCACCGCCTGCTCGGCCTCCACCGAGTGGGGCAGCTGGCGAAGGAGCAGGGCATCTCCGCTGTCCGCGGGCATGGAAATCACCTCCTGAAACCTCGTAGAGTTTCGTGCCCATAGGCACGAAATAAATTGTAAATCCGTTTTTCCCGGGGACATGTGCCTCGGGAAAAACACATCTCGGCGTGCAAGTGTGAGTTTTGCCCGTTTCACGCAAGGGCATGGGGCCCCCGCGCAAACCCCACGCGGTTTGCGTGGGGAGAGGCGGAGCGGCGAAGCGAGCGAACCCTGCCGCCCGCAGCAGGGTGAGGGATACGAAGCCCGCGACGACGATGCGCGCAGCACGCCGCGACCTCCTCGCACAAGTGCTTGCACTTGTGCGAAAGGCATTAGCCCTCGCAGACGACCACGTTCAGCGTGCCGGTGACCTCATACCCCAGCTTGCACTTGAGGGAGAAGGTGCCGAAGCTCTTGATGGGCTCGTCCTGGACGATCTTGGTCTTGGCGATCTCGATACCGTACTGCTCCTTCAGCGCGTCGGAGACCTCCTTGGAGGTCACCGCGCCGAACAGCCGCCCGCCGGTGCCCGCCTTGGCGTGCACCTTGACGGTGAGGCCCTGGAGCTTCTCTGCCACGGCCTGGGCCTCCGCCTTCTCGGCGGCCTCCCGGGCGGCTTTGGCCTTGTCCTGCATCTTCATCTTGTTCACGTTGTCGGCGGTAGCCTCCACCGCCAGCTTCCGGGGCAGGAGGAAATTGCGGGCGTAGCCGTCGCTGGCCTCGATCATCTGACCCTTCTTGCCCTGGCCCTTCACATCTTGCTGGAGAATGACTTTCATAGCGGTTCGTTCCTTTCTGTGGTGAACGGCGCGGGGTGCCGCGCCCGGTTTTGTGACGATGTGGTCTATTCGTCGGAGAGATACTGGTCGATGGCTTGGAGCAGCTGCTTGAACACCGCGTCCACCGAGGGGTTTGCCACCTGGGCGCCGGCGGTGGCCGCGTTGCCGCCGCCCCCCAGCTTCTCCAGAATGACCTGGACGTTGATGTCCCCCATGCTCCGGGCCGAGAGGATGACCCGCTCCCCGTCCGGGAAGAGGACGAAGGAGGCCTCGATGCCCGAGATGTTCAGCAGCTCGTCGGCGGCCTGGGCGGCGGTGACCCGGCCGATGGTGTGGTCCACCTTGGCCACGGCGATGCCCGCCTTGTACATCCGGGCGTTCTGGATGATGTTGTAGCGGGAGATGGTGCCCTCCAGGTCGTTCTGGAAGAGCTTCTTTACCTCCCCGGTGTCCGCTCCGGAGCGGCGGAGAAAGGCCGCCGCGTCGAAGGTGCGCCCGCCGGTGCGCATGGTGAACTGCTTGGTGTCCAGCACGATGCCGGCCAGCAGGGCCTCGGCCTCGGTGCGCAGCAGGTCGGCGGGCTCCATCACATACTGGAGCAGCTCGGTGACCAGCTCGCTGGCCGAGGAGGCGTAGGGCTCGTGGAAGTTGAGGGCCGCGCCCTCAATATAGGAGGAGGCCCGGCGGTGGTGGTCGATGACCGCCACCTTGTTGCAGGAGGCCAGCAGCTCCTGGGCGTAGACCTGCTCGGGCCGGTTGGTGTCCACCACCACCAGCAGGGCGTTGGCGTCGGCCAGGAGCAGGGCGTCCTGGGTGGAGAGGAACACGTCGGAGTACTCGGGCAGCTGGGCGAGCTTGTCCGCCATGGCGGAGGCCGGGTTCTGCCCCGGCTCCCGGACGATGTGGGCGGGCACCCCACGTTTGCGGGCGATGGCGCACACCCCCGCCGCGGCGCCGATGCAGTCCAGGTCGGGGAACTTGTGGCCGGTGATGAACAGGCGGGAGGCGTCGGCCGCCAGCTCGCTGAGGGCGGTGGCCATGACCCGGCTCTTCACCTTGGTGCGCCGCTCGGTCTCCCGGGAGCGGCCGCCGTAGAACTCAAAGTTAAACTTGTTCTTGATAACCGCCTGGTCGCCCCCCCGGGAGAGGGCCATGTCGATGGACAGGGCGGCGTACTGGAACAGGTCCTGGAAGGAGTCGGCGTCCTTGCCGATGCCGATGGACAGGGTGGCGGGGATGCCGGCGTCGTTGTGGATGGCGTGGACCGCGTCCAGCACCGAGAACTTGGCCTCCTGGAACTGGGCCAGGTACTGCTCCTCAAAGACGAAGAGGTAGTGGTCCCGGTCATACCGGCAGAGCAGCCCCCCCGCCGGGGCCACCCACTCGTCCAGCTTGGCGTTGATCTCACTGAGCAGGGCGGAGCGGGCATTGTCGTTGAGGCCCTTCAGGACCTCCTCGTAGTTGTCCAGCAGGAGGATGGCCACCACGGGGCGGGAGGCGTAGAACTCGTCCCGGATGGTGGAGAAGTCGGTGACGTCCACCCAGTAGGTGGTGGCGAGGAAACTCTGGCGGCCCTTCTCCCCGGTGCGCACCAGGTGGCCGAAGACCAGAAAGCGCCGGTCCCCCAGCCGCACCTCGGTGGGGCACTCGCTCTTGCCCTCCATGAGCCAGCGGGCGTTGAAGTCGGGCACCGCGGCGGAGAGCTTGGTGTCAAAGAGGTGGTCGGTCTCCCCGGTGATCTGGAGGAAGCGCTCGTTGGACCAGATGACCTCGTCGGTCTCCGGCTGGAAGATGACCATGGGCAGCGGGGCGTTGACCATAGTGTCCTTGGTGGCCACGTCGATGTTATTGGATACGTTGTCGATGTATTTCAGGATCTCCCGCTTGCGGCGGCCGTTGGCCTGGCGGAAATAGAGGTAGAGGACCACGACCACCACCGCCTCGGCGGCGGTGAGGTACCAGTTGCCGAAGAGGGCGGTGGCCACGGTGAAGCACACCAGGGCGATAAAGTAGAGCCGCAGGCTGGGCTCCAAAAGACGGCTGAGCTTGTTTTTGCCTTTCAATCTCCGCACCTCCGATACACACAATGAGAGATATTATTATATCAGACAAGCCTTGAAAATACAAGTACAGACCGCCCGGCCGGCGCCCGAAGGGGAACTGTCTGGCCTCCAGAGACAAATGCGGTCAGAATGGGGGACAAATGTCCTGTTCACGGGGACGGAACAGGAGTATGATAAAAACAGCGAAACACCAGAAGGGAAAGGATGAACGTAACATCGGACAAAACGAAAAAGGAGGAGCAAGGCATGAAGAGACATAGGAAAGGAACGGTCATTCTGTCGGCGGTACTGGCGCTGGTGGTGCTGCTGGGCGCGGTGGGCTCTGCCGTGGCAGCCGAGTCCGGCATGAAGACGGTGGACAAGACCCTCTACTACCCAGACGTGAACGTGACCCTGGACGGGGAGGAGCTGGTCCTCACCACGGAGCAGGGGCAGGTGCTGGAGCCCTTCCTGATGGACGGCACCACCTACCTGCCCGTCCGCGCCGTGGCCGAGGCGGCGGGCCTGTATGTGGACTGGGACGAGGGCAAGACCGAGGTGAAGCTCTCCACCCGCCCCATCACGCCCGAGCCGGAAAACCCAGTGGAGGGCCAGCGGATCATCTGCCTCTCCCCCAGCATGGTGGAGTGCGTGTATGCGCTGGGGCTGGGGGACAGCATCGTGGGCTGGTCGGCCTACACCGACTACCCGGAGGAGGTCAAGGACACCGCCGGCTGGGAGCCCTATGCGCCCTATGAGACCATGCTGGACATCAACACCGAGCTGGACGTGGAGCACGAGCTGGCGAAAGAGGTGGCCGTGGTCAGCCGCTTCTATGACTACAACGAAGAGGTCATCGACGCGCTGGAGCCCACCGTCATCCTGGCGGAGAGCGAGGCCCAGCGGGGGATGTACGAAGAGCTGACCGCCAAGGGCTACAACACCCATTTCTATGATCCCAAGACCCTGGAGGACATCTACGAGATGATGCTGGACATCGGCGAGGTGCTGGGAGCCCGGGACGTGGCCGAGGAACTGGTGGCCGGCTACCGGGAGCGGGTGGCGGAGATCCAGGCCATCACCAGCCAGCTGGACAAGCCCAAAGTCTACTTTGAGATCGCCCACCAGTCCTCCTATACTGACGAGACCTCCGGGACGTCCTATACATACGGCCCGTACACCAACGCCTCCGGCACGCCCTTTGACGACATGATCGCCATTGCCGGCGGGGAGAACCTGTTCGCCGACCTGACCGGGGACTACACCGAGGTCACCTTTGAGGACGTGGTGGAGCGCAATCCGGATGTGATCCTCTCCCCCATGTGGCCCGACGCCAAGAGCCATGAGGTCACCACCATCTATGAGATCATGACCCGCCCGGGGTTTGAGACCACCAACGCGGTGCAGAACAGCCGGGTGCTCTACTACGACTCCAGCCTGATGAAGCGGTTTGGCCCCAGGACCATCACCGCCATCGAGAAGCTGGCCTATCTCCTGCACCCGTATTACTTTGAGGACCCGGACACCGGCATCACCCCCTGGGAGCTGGGGCGCATCGACCAGTTCGAGCCCATTCCGGACAGCTTCCGGTGAGGGGACATCCTGTCCCGCGTAAGACCACCCCGTAAAAAGCGCGGGGGCGGCCGAGTTTGGCCGCCC
>DVHW01000008.1 GCA_018711785.1 Candidatus Galloscillospira excrementavium | reverse complement strand
CGCTCATATTGCTCGTATCTATGCTGCTATACTCGGCATACAGGGCGTCATAGGCGTCGTAGTAGTCCTCATCCACCAGCACATGGATGTTCACAGGGGAGATGTTCACCTTTACCGCGTAAGTACCGTCGGCCTGCTCGGTGGCGGGGAGCACCTCATACTGAGCGTGGGAGTAGATCTCCTCCTGCAGGTCCACCAGCTCCTGGTACATCTCATCGGAGACCTCTTGCATCCCGTAGTAGCCTATCATGCGTCCGGTCTCCCCCTCCAGATTATTCTGGTAGAGCTCTTCCGCATCGTTCTCGCTGGTCTCCGTGGTGGACAGGTAGTCCGCGTCGTACTGCCCCAGATAGAGGATATCCAGATTGGCCTTGACCAGGGCGGTGGCGTCGGCGGCGGTATAGCCGCCTCCGCAGGCCGCCAGGGCCAGCGTCAGGGCAAGGGCCAGGCCGGCGGCGGCGAGTTTCCTTCCAAGTTTCATCCTAGTTTACCTCCATTGACTCAAACTTATCTGCTCCCCGGGACGGCCCGCCGCCCCGGGGGAACATACACACAGTCACACAGTATGCCCGGCCGTCTCTCCGCAGACCCCGGCGATGGCCAGGGCAAAGATTTTGGCCGAGGTGATGAGGTCCCGCACCGGGATGCGCTCGTCCGCCCCGTGCATATTGGGCTGGGCGCCGGGCATCTCGCAGCCGAAGGCCACGCCGCCGGGGATGTCGTGGACGTAGGTCCCGCCGCCGATGGCGATGGGGCGGGCGTCCTTCTCCCCGGTGAAGGTCTCGTAGCAGCGCAGCAGGGTGCGCACGAAGGGGGAGTCCGCCGGCACGCAGTGGACGGTGGTCATGTCCGGGTCCCCGGTGACGGAGATGCCGTGCCGGGCAAAGCTGGCCTCGCATGCCCGCTTACAGTTGTCCTCGTTGGAGCTGAGGGGGAAGCGCACGTCGAACTTGGCGGAAAAGCCGGTCTCGGTCAGGGTGATCAGGGAGAGGTTGAGGGTCAGCTCCCCCGACTCCTCGTCGGCCTGGGCGATGCCCAGGGCCCGCCCCCGGGTGTCCCCGTGGGGAAACAGGGTGTGCAGGGCCCGGAGGGCGGAGGTGCTGCCGCACTGGGCCAGGGGGAGGGCGGCGAGCAGCTCCAGCAGGGCGGAGATGGCGTTGTTTCCGTCGTCCGGGCTGGCCGCGTGGGCGTTCTTTCCCTTGCAGAGGATCTGCACCCCGTCCGCTCCGTCGGTGCAGGTGAACGCCGCGCCGGTCCGCCGGGCGGCCTCCTCCGCCGCGGGCTCCACCTGGGCCGCCGTCAGGCCGGCCACGGTGCACCCCGCCTCCGGCGGCACCACATTGTTGCGGAAGCCGCCCTGGAGGGCCCTCACCCGGGGCAGGGCGGCGCTCTCCGGCCAGGATGCGCCGAAGTCGGGGTGGTAGTGTCCCTTCTCGATGTGGATGAGGGGAAAATTGGCGTCCGGCGTGAAGGTGTGGGGGGCATAGGGGTGGTTTTTGTAGTAGTAGGCGATGTCGGACGACCCGCTCTCCTCGTCGGTGCCCAGGATGAGCTTCACGCTCTGCTTCAGCGGGATGCCCAGGTCCTTCACCGCCTTCATGGCAAAGAGGGCGGCCACCACGGGGCCCTTGTCGTCGGCCACGCCCCGGCCGTAAAGCACCCCGTCCACCACCTTGGGCTCGTAGGGCCCGGTGACCGTCCAGCCGGTCCCCTCCCCCACCACGTCCAGGTGGCCCAGGATGTGCAGTCCCGCGGGGCCCTCCCCCAAATCGGCGGTGCCCACGTAGCCGTCCACGTTCTCTGTGGCAAAGCCCAGCTCACCGCAGAGCTTCAGGGCCTCCTCTAGGGCCTTCGCCGGTCCCTCGCCGAAGGGCATGCCGGGCCCGCCCTCCCCCTTTACGCTGCGGATGCGCACCAGCCGGGACACCGCGTCCACCAGCTGCCGCTCCACCGCCGGGTCGTCAAAATAGGTATTGATCGCTTGCTCGTACATCAGTCAGGTTTCCTCCCTGTCGATATTTTCCGGTCTAATTTCCGCCGGAGTCCTCCTCCGGCTCTCCGCCGCTCTCGGCCAGTTCTCCCAGGTATTTATAGATCGTATACCGGGACACCTGGAGATGCCGGGCCACATAGGGCACCGACTTGCGGAAGGAGAAGGCGTTGCGCTGGTCCAGCAGGGCGATGACCTTCATCCGGTCCCGCTTGGTCAGGGACTGCACCGGCTTGCCCACCGTGGCCAGGCACTCGTCAAAGATGGCGGCCAGGCGGCTCTCCCCCCCCTGCCACATGGCGCTCTGCAGGTCGGAGTCCGCGCTGATGAGGTCCACCAGGATGCGGTTGGCGAACACCAGGGAGGTGTAGTCGAAGTTGATGCCCAGGGCCAGGTTGTACCCGTCCCCGATGAGATGGAAGGTGCTGCTCTTGATCTGCTGGCCCGCCGGTGTGGTCGCGTTCAGGTTGACGAAATCGGTCACCAGCGCGGTCTCATCCAGGAGCCGGTCGGTGCCCAGGATATCCATGGTGGAGCCCACGGACCGGCCGGAGACATGGCCGTTGTAGATGGACAGGATGGGGTGGGCCGGGTCCCCCATGTCGTGGACCAGTGTCTCGCAGGTGGAGCCGAACATCTCGGCGATCCCCCGGGCCGTGCGGTCCAGGAATTCAAATGCCTCTTCCCTGGTCAATTCATCCTCCCCTTCTGGCTGCGCCCCCTTAGGGCGCAGTCCTTATTTCCGGATGATTCCAGTGTACTCTATCCGGGAGAAAAGTGCAAGGTCATTTACACGTTTTATACATTCGTGGTATACTATCGACAGAATCGCCGCGCCTTCTCGGGCCGCGGCCCCTGTCGAGGTGTTCGTGTTCCATGGAGGACTGGAAGCAGAAACTGTCCCGGCTCACCCGGGACCCTCGGACCTTTGTCAAATGGGTCTTTTTCTCCTGTGTCATCGGCGTGGTCTGCGGCCTGGTGGGCACCGCGTTCCACTTTGCCATTCAGCTCGCCACCCAGGCCAGAGGCGCCCACCCCTGGCTGCTCTGGCTTCTCCCCGCCGCGGGGGTGGCCATCGTGCTGCTCTACCGCGTCTGCGGGCTGGAGCGGGACCAGGGGACCAACTTCGTCCTCATCGCCGTGCGGGAGAACGCCCCCATGCGCCTGCGCACCGCGCCCCTCATTTTCCTTGCCACCGTGCTGACCCACCTGACCGGCGGCTCCTCTGGCCGGGAGGGGGCGGCCCTCCAGCTGGGGGGCTCTATCTCCTCCAAGCTGGGCACCTGGATGCGCCTGGATGAGAAGGACCACCGGACCATCACCATGTGCGGCATGTCGGCCGCCTTTGCCGCCCTCTTCGGCACCCCGCTGGCCGCCGCCGTGTTCTCCATGGAGGTGGTGAGCGTGGGGGTCATGTACTACGCCGCCCTGGTGCCCTGCGTCCTCTCCGCCCTCATCGGCACCGGCGTCGCCCAGTGGTTCGGCGTGCCCCCCACCGCCTTCACTCTGGCCGGCGTGCCGGAGTTCATGCCCCTCCCGCTGCTGCGGACGGCGGTGCTGGGCGTCCTCTTCGCCCTGCTGTCCATCCTCTTCTGCCGCATGATGCACGTCGCCCCCAAGCTCTACGCCCGCCTGTTCCCCAATCCGGTCCTCCGGGCGGCGGCGGGGGGCGCGCTGGTGGTGGCCCTCACCTATGTGATCTGGCTCTGGGCTCCGGGGACCTATGACTACAACGGCGCCGGTGCCGACGTCATCGCCCGGGCCGTTTCCGGCCAGGCCAGGCCGGAGGCCTTTGCCCTCAAGCTGCTCTTCACCGCCCTCACCCTGGGGGCGGGCTTCAAGGGGGGCGAGATCGTCCCCGTGTTCTTCTGCGGGGCCACCCTGGGCTGTGCCGCCGCGCCGCTGGTGGGGCTGGACGCCTCCTTCGGGGCGGGGCTGGGCATGGTGAGCGTGTTCTGCGGCGTCACCAACTGCCCCATGACCTCCTTTCTGCTGGCCATGGAGCTCTTCGGCGGAGTGGGGATGCCCTTCTTTGCCCTGTGCGGGGCGGTGACCTACATGCTCTCCGGGTACGGGAGCCTCTACACCGAGCAGAAGATCATCTACTCCAAGCTCCGGCCGGAGTTCATCGACAAGAAGGCGGAGTAAAGCGCATCCCGCGCCGGGGGTTCTTTTCCGCCCACGGGCGGAGGGGGAGGTTTCGCCTGCGGGCGACCTACTTTTGCCGCTGGGCAAAAGCAGGCAAAAACCAGCCAGGGGGCCGCTCACGCACATCTTGCGATGTGCTGCCCCGCTTGCCCCCTGGACCCCCAGGGTGCGCCGCCACGGGACAAAGGCGGAGGCGTTCGGACTGTGCCAGCGCGGGGGCGGCGGTTTTATGGTCGCTCCTCTCTGCCGCGCGCCTCTCGTCACTCCGATGTTGCCGCGCGCTCAGCCGGCACCTCCCCCTCCTTGCACGCGCTCCGCGCTGGGCCGGGCAAGTTGGGAAAACCGGAGCCTCCCTTATAAGAAAGGTGTGTGTTCTCTGTGACTCTCTTTGACATCATGGGCCCCATCATGGTGGGGCCGTCCAGCTCCCACACGGCGGGGGCGGAGCGCATCGGGCTCATCACCCGCCGCCTGCTGGGGGAACCGCCCGTATCCGCGCGGCTGCTGCTCCACGGCTCCTTCGCCGCCACCGGCAAGGGCCACGGCACCGACCGGGCCCTGGTAGCCGGCCTATTGGGCCTGGCACCCGACGACCCGGACCTGCCCCGCTCCTTCGCCCTGGCGAAGGAGGCGGGCATGGAGGTGGCGGTGGACACCGTCACCCTCCGGGGCGCCCACCCCAACACGGTGGTGCTCCAGGTCGCCGGCGCCGGAGGGCGGTCCATGGAGGTCAACGCCTCCTCCCTGGGGGGCGGCCGGGTGCGGGTCAACGCCATCGACGGGCTGGAGGCCTCCTTCACCGGAGACCACCCCACTCTCATCATCCGCAATGAGGACCGGCCCGGCGCGGTGGCGGAGGTCTCCGCCGCCCTCTCCCGGCGGCAGGTGAACATCGCCGCCATGCAGCTCTACCGGAACATGCGGGGGGGCCTGGCGGTCATGGTCATCGAGAGCGACCAGCCCATCTGGGGCGCGGCGGTGGACGAGCTGCGGGGGCTGCCCGGCATCGTCAGCGTGACCTATCTGGAGATGGAGGAGGCGGAGTGATGTTTACTTCTGTGGAGGACCTGCTGAAGGCCGCGGCCGGCCGGCCCCTGTGGCGGGCCGTTCTGGAGGACGACCTCCGGGACCGGGATGTGACCGAGGAGCACTCCCTGGCCCAGATGGAAAAGCTGTGGCAGGCCATGAAGGCCGCCGTGGCCGACTACGACCCTGCCCGCCGCTCGGCCAGCGGCCTGACCGGCGGGGCGGCCGCCCTGGTGGAGGGCGGCGAGAGCGGGCTGTGCCCTCCCTTCCTCCGCGCCGTCATCGCCACTGCCCTCAGGACCGGGGAGTGCAACGCCTGTATGCGCCGCATCGTGGCCGCCCCCACCGCCGGGGCCAGCGGAGTGCTCCCCGCTGTCCTCATCCCCCTCCAGGCGCGGGACGGCCTGGAGGACGTCCAGATGGTCCAGGCCCTCTATGTGGCCGCCGCCTTCGGCCAGGTCATCGCCTCCCGCGCCTCCATCTCGGGGGCTGAGGGGGGCTGCCAGGCTGAGGTTGGCTCGGCCTCCGGCATGGCGGCCGCCGCCCTGGTGAGCCTGAAGGGGGGTACGCCGGAGCAGATGGCCCATGCCTGCGCCCTGGCCCTGAGCAACACCCTGGGCCTGGTGTGCGACCCGGTGGCCGGGCTGGTGGAGGTGCCCTGCGTCAGCCGCAACGTGATGGGGGCGGTGAACGCCCTGTCCTGCGCCGAGATGGCCCTGTGCGGCGTCCCCTCCGCCATCCCCTGCGATGAGGTCATCGACGCCATGCGCGCCGTGGGGGACGCCCTGCCCGCCTCCCTGCGGGAGACCGGGGCGGGGGGCCTGGCCGCCACCCCCACCGGGCGGCAGGTGGCCCGGCAGATGGCCGGTCAATAGGCCGCTTTTTCCAACGCTCTGTCCGATCTCTATTCTTATTTTCTTAATGAGGTGTTTCCCATGATCCGATTCAACCATTTCAACTTCAACGTGCTGGACCTGGACCGCTCCCTGGCCTTTTACAAGGAGGCCCTGGGCCTCTCTCCGGTCCGGGAGAAGGTTGCAGCCGACGGCTCCTTCCGCCTGGTCTACCTGGGGGACGGGACCAGCGGCTTCACTCTGGAGCTCACCTGGCTTGCCGGACGCACCGAGCCCTATGACCTGGGGGAGCAGGAGTTCCACCTAGCCTTCACCGCCGGGGACTACGAGGCCCTGCGGGAGAAGCACCGGGCCATGGGGTGCATCTGTTTTGAAAATCACGACATGGGCATCTACTTCATCGAGGACCCGGACGGCTACTGGATCGAGCTGGTGCCGGAGCGCGGGTGACCCATGGCAAAGATGATTGATGGCCGCCTGGCCTACGCCGACCGGCTGCGGGCCTTCGCCATTCTGGCAGTGGTGCTGCTGCACATCTCGGCCAACTACATGGACGCCTCTGCGGTCACTTCTGCGGCCTGGACTACCGCTGCGGTCTATAACAGCCTGACCCGCTGGTCGGTGCCGGTGTTCATCATGCTCTCCGGCATGTTCCTGCTGGACCCCAAGAAGAGCCTCCCCCTGCCGGTCCTCTTCTTCCGCCACATCCTGCGCCTGGCGGCGGCCCTGCTGGTCTGGGGGACCCTCTACGCCATGGTGGACCTGGCGGCCGCCGGCGCTGCCCTCACCTGGGACAATATGTTCTCCACCTTCCTCCAGGTCCTCCGGGGCAATACACACTACCACCTCTGGTACCTGTACATGCTCCTCGGACTCTACCTCGTCACACCGGTCCTGCGGGCCTTCACCCGTGGGGCCACCCGGGCGGAATTCCATTACGCCCTGCTCTTCGGCCTTCTGCTGTTTCTGAACGCCCTGCTGCAGGTATTCTGGCCCAGCTCCACCATCGCCTTGTACCTGCAAAGGATGGAGATTTACCTCTTCATGGGCTATACCTGCTGTTATGTGGCGGGGTACTACTTCCGGCACTACACCATCGGCCGCGTCGCCGAGATCCTCTTCTACCTGCTGGGCGCGGCTGGTCTGGCCGTCACCGTGCTGGGCACTCTCTACCTCTCCCACCGGGACGGGGCCCAGAACATGACCCTGGCCGGCTATACCACCCCCAACGTCCTGCTGACGGCGGTGGCCCTGGTGGTCCTCTTCCGGTACGCCTTCGGCCCCAGCGAGGAGCGCAGCCGCAACCAGAGCGTGGCGGTGGTGGCCCGGACCTCCTTCGGCATCTATCTGGTCCACGACCTCTTCGTCCTGCTCCTGCGGCACTTCGGGCTCTTTGCCCTGCCCATCCCCGCGGCCGTGGCCATCCCTCTGTGGACCGCCGTGGTCTTTCTCCTGAGCTTCTG
>DVHW01000032.1 GCA_018711785.1 Candidatus Galloscillospira excrementavium | reverse complement strand
GCCCCTTGTCTGCCTCGCTCAGCGCCCGCCGCCCATCTGCCGGGCCAGAGCGGCCAGGCGGGGATAGGCGTAGTCAAAAAACGCCCGATAGGCGGCGCAGTAGTAGTTTTTCCCCAGTACGTCACCGCCGTAGTCCCGGTCCCGGCGGCAGCCGCCCCGGCAGAGGGGGCCCCACTTGCAGCGCCGGCAGTCCTCGTGGAC
The DNA here is from genome assembly GCA_018711785.1 of Candidatus Galloscillospira excrementavium. Lineage (GTDB taxonomy): Bacteria > Bacillota > Clostridia > Oscillospirales > Oscillospiraceae > Galloscillospira_A > Galloscillospira_A excrementavium. The sequence continues at coordinate 5,513 of DVHW01000032.1, read as the reverse complement.
CACGGCGGAGGCCTGGAGAAAGCCGATCTCCTCCCGCCGGGCCTCGATCTGCTCAAAGCTGTCGGTGACGAAGCTGCCCAGGCGGTAGGCATCCAGCATATAGAAGTCGCAGGGGTAGACGCCGCCGTCGGCCTCCACCACATACTGCCGCCCGCACACCCCGGCCATGCCGCAGGCCTCGGGCCGCTGGCCCATCAGCATGCCCACCAGGTTGTCGAAGTAGCGGTTGTAGCAGGGCCGGCCGGCGGCCATGTCCCGGTACCAGCAGTCGAACAGGTCCTTCAGATACTGCCCGAACCGCTCCGGGGAGAGGGAGTAGTCATGCCCGCCCCGCACCTCTCCCAGGGGGTCCAGACAGGGAATGTACTGCTGGTAGCCAAAGCCGCTGCGGGCAAAGAACTGGTACACGCTCCGGATGTGCCGGGCGGTCTCGGAGGTGACTACGGTGAGGATGTTGAAGTCCGCCCCGTGCTTTGCCAGCAGGGCGGCCGAGCGCATCACCCGTTGAAAGGTCCCCCTGCCCTGGGCGTCCAGCCGGTTGCGGTCGTGGAGGTCCTTGGGCCCGTCCAGAGAGAGGCCCACCAGGAAGTGGTTCCGGGCGAAGAAGGCGCACCAGTCGTCGTCCAGCACATAGCCGTTGGTCTGGATGGCGTAGTGGAGCCGGACACGGTGGACGTTGAGGGACTCCCCCAGCTCCACCACCCGCTGGAAGAAGGGGAGTCCGGCCAGGGTGGGCTCCCCTCCCTGAAAGGCCAGGGTACACTCCCCCTCGGCAAAGGAGAGGACCCGCCGCAGCACTGCCTCCAGGGTCTCGGGGGACATGAGACCGTAGGACGCGGTCTCCCGCTTGGCGGCCTCGTCGGCATAGAAGCAGTAGCGGCAGCGCATGTTGCACAGCCCGGAGGCCGGCTTGATCATCACCGTGACAGGCGGCATGGGAATACGCTCCTTTCCGGGCGGCCTCGCGCGTCAGGAGATGCGCACCGGCACGCCGTTGACCTCCACGCCCTCGTCGGCGCGGATGAGGATGTACTTGACCCCGTCCAGCACCCGGGTCTGGACCAGGTCGCTGCGCTCGGGGCTGACTTGGATAGCCACGTCGGGGGTGCGCAGCTCCGTCTTGCGGGCGTCCACCAGGTTCCGGGGGGGCAGGAGGGCCTCCGGGCCGAAGGCCTCGTCGTACTTGGCGTCAAAGGCGGCGATGTGGGATTCCAGCACGCCGCAGGACTTGAGCATGCTCTTCACCGCCCCCTTGGAGATGGTGAGGGGCTCGGCCTCGCCGCTCTCCTTGTGCTCGGCGATGAGCTCCCGCAGCTGGTCGTGGACCGCCTGGACCACCCCCAGGCTGCTGTCCTCCGCCAGGGTGTCCCCCAGGATGGCGTGGAAGGTCTCCTTCTGGACGGCGGCGGGGGGCGGCAGGGGGCGGCGGAACACCGCGTCCACCAGCTCGGGGTGGTTCTCCTTCAGGTCCCGGGCGTAGTAGAGGGCCCCGTACAGGTTGGTGCTCCGGTCGTCAAAGTCGGGGAAGAGGAAGCCCAGCTCCGGCGGGGAGACCGCCCAGTCGGGCTTCAGGTCGTGGAAGGCGTTGGCGTGGGCGGAGTAGCCCAGGGCCAGCTTGGTCTGCTTCACCGGACAGATGCTGCACAGCACATAGGAGTACACCTCGGCGGAGGCGTCGGGCTGCTCCGCCCCGTCCCGGGAGCGGAAGGGCACGTCGTACCGGTCGTGGGTGAGGAGGATGAGGTAGCTGCCCTCCAGGGTGAGGGAGGAGAGGACGGTCTGGAAGAGGGTCTGGACCGCCTCCTCGTCCCGGAGGGCGGAGTCCCGCAGGGCCATCAGCAGGCGGTGCTCCGGGCTGTCCACCACCTGGGCGGTCTCGAATTCCAGGTTGACGAGGTTCTTCCCCACGCCGCCCGACAGGGTGCGGCGGACGGTGGAGAGGAGCAGCTCGCTCTCCTCCTGGGACAGGAGGGCCAGGGACTGGTCGAACTGGGAGACAATCTCCCGGTTTTCGTTCACATAGCAGCCACGGACGTGGGTGATGGCGTTCTTGTCCGGGCGGAGGCGGCGGCGCAGCTCGCCGATTTCCTTCTCATTCATAGATAGATTCTCCCGTGGTATCCAGAGTCGGCGGACGGGCAGGGCGGCGCCCGCCGGTCCGGCAGAGGCTATTATACCGCCTCCGGGACAAAGCCGCAAGAGCCGCCTGGCCGCCGCCCGCCCGGCGGGGCTTGCGCCGCGCCGGCGGAGGGAGTAAAATGGAGAAAAAAGCGACGGGGAGGGACCGACCATGCGCGTACTCAATCTGGGCTCGCTCAATCTGGACCGCACCTATGAGGTGCCCCACTTCGTGGGGCCGGGGGAGACCGTGCTGTCCACCGGCTACCGCACCTCCTGCGGGGGAAAGGGGCTCAACCAGTCGGTGGCCCTGGCCCGGGCCGGGGCGGAGGTCTTTCACGCCGGGGCGGTGGGGGAGGACGGCGGCGCGCTGTGGGACCTGCTGGCCTCGGCGGGGGTGGACCTGAGCCGCCTGCGCCGCCTGGCCGGGCCCAGCGGCCACGCGGTCATCCAGCTCACCCCGGCGGGGGAGAACTGCATCCTGGTCAGCGGCGGGGCCAACGCCGCGGTGACCGGGGAGCTGGTGGACGCCGCCCTGGCGGGTTTCGGGGCGGGGGACGTGCTCCTGCTTCAAAACGAGGTCTCCTGCGTGGACTACGCCATCCGCCGGGGCCGCGCCCAGGGGATGGAGGTGGCCCTCAACCCCTCCCCCATCAACGACGCGCTGCTCCGCTGTCCCCTGGAGCAGGTGGACCTCTTCCTGCTCAACGAGGTGGAGGGCCGCGCCCTGGCCGGCGGGGAGGGGGACCGGGACATCCTGGAGCGCCTGGCCCGGCGGTTCCCCGGGGCGGCCATCGTCCTCACCGTGGGGGAGCGGGGGGCCTGGTACCAGCGGGATGGGGAAACGCTCCACCAGCCCATCTTCCCCGTGGCGGTGGCCGACACCACGGCGGCGGGGGACACCTTCTGCGGCTTTTTCCTCGCCGCCCTGGGGAGGGGCTGCGCCCCGGCCCGGGCCCTGGAGATGGCCAGCCGGGCCAGCGCCCTGGCGGTGAGCCGGCCGGGGGCGGCGGACAGCATCCCCACCTGGGACGAGGCGGCGGCCTTCGGCGGGTGAAGGGGCGCGCGGCGGCGGAAAAGGTCGGACCGGCGGGGAAAAAAGTTGTGCCCCACCCGCGACAACGGCCGCGGAATCTGGTATACTAGAAAAAGATACCGCCGCCCGGGCACAGGCCCGGGGGCGGACAGGTGAATGACGTCAGGCGGAGAGGAAGTGCGCGCCCCCGGGCGCGCGGGAGCCGCGGGCTCCCCCGGTGAGAATCCGGCGCTGTACTCAGCAACCGTGTGACCAGCGAAAGGGACCGATGCCACTGGCCGGCAGGCCGGGAAGGGGTCCCCGGTAGGGCGCGCCCTCGGGCGCGGCGGGTCGAGCCGGGATATTCTGCGCCTGGGGTGGAAATCTGGCGCACCTCTGGGCGGTGGAGCGCGGGAGCCGGCCCGGAGAAGGGCCGTGAGCCTGCCGGAGCGCCCCAGAGGCGCTCCGGCAGGCGTTTTCAATGGGAGGAATATATGGATATGCAGAGAACACAGTGGAGCCGGCGCCTGGCGGCCCTTTTGGTGCTGCTGGCCCTGGCGGCGGGGGTGGTCCCTTCCGCCGCGGCGGCGGAGGGGGAGCCCCTGGAACAGGCGGCGGCGCGGGCCGGCGCCTGGCTGCTGGAGGCCGTGCCCGCCCCCCAGGTGGGGCAGACCGGCGGGGAGTGGACCGTCCTGGGCCTGGCCCGCAGCGGCCTGGAGGTCCCGGAGGGCTACTGGACGGGCTACTACGACGCCCTGGTCCGCTATGCGGCGGAGCGGGAGGGAGTCCTCCACACCCGGCGCTACACCGAGTACAGCCGGGTGGTGCTGGCCCTCACCGCCCTGGGGGCCGACCCCGCCGACGTGGGGGGGTATGACCTGCTCGCCCCCCTGGCGGACTTTGACCGGGTGGTGTGGCAGGGGGTGAACGGGGCCATCTGGGCCCTGATCGCCCTGGACAGCGGGGACTATGAGATGCCCCAGGCCCCCGAGGGGGCGGTCCAGGCCACCCGGGAGGCCTATGTGGAGGAGATCCTCTCCCGCCAGCTCGCCGGCGGCGGCTGGAGCATGGGGGGGCGGGAGGAGGCCGAGGCCGACCTCACCGCCATGGCCCTCCAGGCCCTCGCCCCCTACCGGGCGCAGGAGGAGGTGGCCCAGGCCGTGGAGCGGGGAGTGGCGTGCCTCGCCGCCCTCCAGGGGGAGGACGGCGGCTTTACCAGCTGGGGGGCGGACAACGCCCAGAGCGCGGCCCAGGTGGTGACGGCCCTGTGCAGCCTGGGCATCGACCCGGAGGCCCCCCGCTTCACCAGGGACGGCGGCACCCTGCTGGACGCGCTGCTGGCCTGTCAGACGGCGGACGGCGGCTTCCGCTATGCCGCGGGGGAGGAGGAAGCGGACCTGCAGGCCACGGAGCAGTGCTTCTACGCCCTGGTGGCCGTCCTGCGGCTGCGGCGGGGACAGCCGGGACTCTACGAGATGCGCGATGTGACAAGCTCGGTCTGCGGCGGCCTGCCGGAAAAGCACCCGGATGTGGCGCGCGTGCCGGTGACGCTGCCGGAGGTCTCCTTCTCCGACCTGGCGGGCCACCCCAATGAGACCGCCGTGCTGGAGCTGGCCCGGCGGGGGATCCTGAACGGCCGGGGCGGGGGGCTGTTTGTGCCCGACGCCGGCATGACCCGGGCGGAGTTCGCCGCCGTGCTGGTGCGCGCGCTGGGGCTGGAGGGGTCGGCCACCGACGCCTTTTCCGACGTGGCGGCGGGGGACTGGCACGCGCCCTATATTGGGACGGCCTGCGCCTACGGCCTGGCGGGGGGCGTGGGAGGCGGCCGCTTCGCCCCGGACAGCGGCATCACCCTGGAGCAGGCGGCCGCCCTGGTGGCCCGGGCTGCCGGGCTGTGCGGCGTGGACACCGCCCTGTCGGCGGAGGAGGTCTCCGCCGTGCTGGACCGGTTCGACGACGGGGGACAGGTGGGGGACTGGGCCCGGGAGACCCTGGCCTTCTGCTGCGCCTCCGGCATTCTGGAGCCGGAGGGCGCCGCCCTCCAGCCCGGGCGGGCCATCCTCCGCGGCGAGGTGGCCCAGATGATCTGGAACCTGCTGGGCCTGGCCCGGCTGCGCTGAGAGAAGAGGGACTGTGATGTGGTGGAAGAGACACAAGTGGAAGGTCGTGGCTGCTGCGGCGGTGGTGCTGGTGATGGCCTTGGCCTTCTGGTACGGCGGGGATGCCCCGGACAGCCGGGGCTGGACTCTGGCGGAGTCCCCCACGCCCACGGTGGGGACGGAGCCCGCCCCGGACCAGACCGGGACGCCCACCCCCACGCCGCCCGCCTCGCCCTCCGCCCCCGCCGTGGGCGTGGGGGACTCCGCCAGAGTCCAGCCCC
>DVHW01000031.1 GCA_018711785.1 Candidatus Galloscillospira excrementavium | reverse complement strand
TCCTGGGGCGCGCAGGCGGAGAGGAGCAGCAGGAGGGCGCAGAGCCCGGGGAGCAGGCGCGATTTCATGGCGATCCATCCTTTCTGCCCCCATTTTAGCAGGAAAAGCACCCCAATTCCTCTCAACAACATTACGAAGAGACTACAAGTAGTGACAAAATAAGGTGGTGCCGCCCTGCATTCTGCGGGGCGGCACCGGTGCAAAATTCAGTTCTTCAGGCTCTGCATGGGGGCGGGGATGCGGCCGCCCCGGCGGATGAACTCCTGGCTGGAGAAGGGGTGGACCGGCATCACCGGAGCGGAGCCCAACAGGCCGCCGAACTCCACCGTGTCTCCCACCCTTTTGCCCGGGGCGGGGATGAGGCGCACGGCGGTAGTCTTGGAGTTGACCATGCCGATGGCCGCCTCGTCGGCGATGATGGCGGAGAGGGTCTCCGCCGTGGTGTCCCCGGGGACGGCGATCATGTCCAGGCCCACCGAGCACACGCAGGTCATGGCCTCCAGCTTGTCAAGGCACAGGGCCCCGGAGGAGGCCGCGGCGATCATGCCCTCGTCCTCGCTGACCGGGATGAAGGCGCCGGACAGCCCGCCCACGTGGGAGGAGGCCATGACGCCACCCTTCTTCACCGCGTCGTTCAAAAGGGCCAGGGCGGCGGTGGTGCCGTGGGTGCCGCAGACCTCCAGCCCCATCTCCTCCAGGATGCGGGCCACGCTGTCCCCCACGGCGGGGGTGGGGGCCAGACTGAGGTCCACGATGCCAAAGGGCACCCCCAGGCGGCGGCTGGCCTCCTGAGCCACCAGCTGGCCCATGCGGGTAATGCGGAAGGCGGTCTTTTTCACGGTTTCCGCCACCATATCGAAGCTCTGTCCCTTCACGGCCTGGAGGGCGTGGTGGACCACGCCGGGACCGGAAACGCCCACGTTGATAACACAGTCCCCCTCCCCTACGCCGTGGAAGGCGCCGGCCATAAAGGGGTTGTCCTCCACCGCGTTGCAGAACACCACCAGCTTGGCACAGCCAAAGCCGCCCCGATCGGCAGTGTGCTCCGCCGTGGCTTTGATGGTGCGGCCCATGGCCGCCACTGCGTCCATGTTGATGCCCGCCTTGGTGGAGCCCACGTTGACCGAGGAGCACACCAGCTCGGTGGCAGCCAGGGCCTCGGGGATGGAGGCGATGAGCTTCTTGTCTGCGGAGGTCATCCCCTTCTGCACCAGGGCGGAAAAGCCGCCGATGAAGTCCACGCCAGTCTCCCGGGCGGCCTGGTCCAGGGCCACGGCGAAGGGCACATAGTCCTCACACTGGCTGGCGGCGGCCACCAGGGCCATGGGGGTGACCGAGATGCGCTTGTTGACGATGGGGATGCCGAACTCTTTCTCGATGTCCTCCCCGGTATGTACCAGCCGGGCGGCGCAGCGGGTGATCTTGTCGTAGATCTTCCGGCAGGCGGCGGAGCGGTCGCTGTCGCAGCAGTCCAGCAGGGAGATGCCCATGGTGATGGTGCGGATGTCCAGGTGCTGCTGGTCGATCATATGGATGGTGTCCAGAATTTCAGTCTTGTTGATCACGGCGGTGTTTCCTCTCAATCAGTGGGGTGGGGGCCCGTTTTTCCAAGGACCTACCCGTAGTCTCCTCGCGGCATAGCCGCTGCGGCCTGCGCGAAACATGTGCCCCCGGCACATGTTCTTTACGCTGCGGCCTTGGAAAAACCCCTCGACCCGCGCCACGGGGCGCGAAACCGGGGGTATCGAGGGGCGGCCGCGCCCAGTGCGCACACTGGCGCAGCCCCTCGTATCTAGGGGGTATTGGATACCCCCTAGAGAGCGCTCCGCGCGCAAAGCTGTCACGCTTTGCCTGTTCGCGACGCCCGGCTTCCTTCCGACTCCGGGCACAAACCGCCAGTTTGTGAACTGGCCTGGTTTGCACCCGTCGCTCCGGTCCATCCGGGCTGCTCACGACGGTTCCGCGCTTCCTCCTGTCACGCTTCGCCTGTTCGCGACGGTGTCTAAGCCCCTCCGGCTGCGCAAGCCGGCCTGCGGCCCCGAGGGGCCTCCGGTCCGTTCGCTCCGCTCCGGGTCTTAGCCACCTGCTCACGACGGCTCAGCGCTCAAATTCGATGCATGGCGTTGAAAATATCCTCCCGCTGGGCGTGGATGACCAGGTCCCTGGCCTTGCCGGCCTCCTCCAGGGCCACCACCAGGTCAGCGAAGGGCAGGTCGGCCTGGGAGGCGTCTACCAGCATGATCATGGTGAAGTACTCCTGAAGAATGGTCTGGCTGATGTCCAGCACATTGACGTTGTGTTCGGCGAGCAGGGCGCAGACCGAGGCGATGATGCCCACCTGGTCCTTGCCGATGACAGTGACGATGGCGCGCATGATGATTCACTCCTTGAGGGTCGATTGGATCTGGACGGCCGAGAAAGGGCCTTGGGCGGGCGCGCGGTGCGCGCCCCTACTGCAGCTCGTCCAGGGTGAGGCTGAAGCTGGGGAGGAAGTGGTCCAGGAAATAGTCCACCTCGGGCACCTCCATGGCCTTGAGGGCGGCAAGGGTCTGCTCGGCGGCGGCGGCGAACTCCCGGTTGCCCGCCTTGAGCTCCTCCAGGCACTTGATGTGGGCGGAGAGCTTGTCCGCCGCCTTCACCAGCTCCCGGGTGGCGGGGTCGTAGTCCTCGGTGAGAAGGGGCGTATAGGCCCCCTGGAGAGCGCCGGGGAGCATGGAGAGCAGCTTGTGGGCGGCCACCGACTCCACCTGCTTGTAGGCGTCCCGGATCTCCGGGTTGTCGTACTTGACCGGGGTGGGCAGGTCGCCGGTGAGGATCTCGCTGGCGTCGTGGAACAATGCCGCCGAGGCGGCGAGGCCCGGGTCGGCCGGCCGGGAGAAGATGTCCCGCCGGATGACGGCCAGGGCGTGGGCCAGGACGGCCACCATGTGGGAGTGCTCCTGGATGTTCTCCTGGAAGGTGTTGCGCATCAGCCCCCAGCGGCTGATGTAGCGCATCCGGGAGAGATAGGCGAAAAAGTGCCCGCCCATCTCACGCTTTGGTGACAAAGGGCTGGACCTCCTTAGCAAAGGCGGCGAACTGTTCCTCCGAGCCGTGGAACTCCACGGTGACCGGGTGGGCCAGCTCCAGGGAGAACAGGCCCAGGATGGACTTGGCGTCCACCACATAGCGGCCGGAGAGCACGTCGATCTCGCAGGAGTAGTGGCTGGCGATATCGGCAAAGGTCCTGACCTCGGGGACGGAACCCAGGGTGACGGAAAGGGTGTTCATAAGAAAGACCTCCTGTGTGTTTCTACTGTACAAGCGGCGGCCGGGCCGCTATAATGGAAAGCGCGGGGCGCCCGCCGCCCGATCTTCCGCCCGCCCTGGCAGGGGGGAGGAGAGGGGGCTTGAGGCGAAACGAGAACCGCCGCCTTGCGGCTATTATACCATCCTCCCCCGCAATTACAAAGAAAAAATGGGCCGCTGGCGGAAATTTCCCCTCTTTTCACAATTTCCGGCCGGGCAAGGACCCAAAACCTGCGAGGTATCACGATGCGATTTGCCATCTACACGCTGGGATGCAAGGTCAACCAGTACGAGACCCAGGCCCTGGAGCGGGAGCTGCTCCGCCGGGGCCATGTCCTGGTCCCCTTTGAGGACCGGGCCGACGCCTATATCGTCAACACCTGCACTGTCACGGCGGTGAGCGACAAGAAGTCCCGCGGCGCCATCCGCCGGGCCAAGAAGGAGAACCCGGCGGCGGTGGTGGGGGTGTGCGGCTGCTACGCCCAGACCGACCCGGCGGCGGTGGAGCGGCTGGGGGTGGACCTGGTCTCGGGCACCGGGGACCGCCTGGCCTTCCTGGACGCGCTGGAGGCCCTGGCCTGTGCCCGGCAGGCCGGGCCACAGGTGCTGGTGGACGACGTGATGGGCCACCGGAGCTTTGAGCGCCTGCCCGCCGGCGGCCTGGCCGGCCGGACCCGGGCCATGCTGAAGGTGGAGGACGGGTGCGTCAACTTCTGCTCCTACTGCATCATCCCCTACGCCCGGGGGCCGGTGCGCTCCCTGCCCCTGGCCGACGCGGCCGAGGAGGCCCGCCGCCTGGCCGCCGAGGGCTACCGGGAGATCGTCCTCACCGGCATCGAGATCTCCTCCTGGGGCCGGGACCTGGCCGGCCGCCCGGGGCCCATCGAGCTTATCGAGGCGGTGTGCGCCGCCGCGCCGGGGCTGCGGGTGCGGCTGGGGAGCCTGGAGCCCCGGACCATCACCGCCGACTTCTGCCGCCGCGCCGCCGCCCTGCCCAATCTCTGCCCCCACTTCCACCTCTCCCTCCAGAGCGGCTGCGACGCCACCCTGAGGCGGATGAATCGGAAATATGATACCGCGCGGTATTATGAGAGTGTGGAATTACTGCGGGGATTCTATGAAAGCCCTGCCATCACCACCGACCTCATCGTGGGCTTCCCCGGGGAGGACGAGGGGGAGTTCGCCCAGACCCTGGACTTTCTCCGGAAATGCGCCTTCTCCTCCATGCACATCTTCCCCTACTCCCGCCGCACCGGCACCCCGGCGGCCAAACTGCTCGGCCAGGTGCCCCGGGAGGAGAAGGAGCGCCGGGCCCGCCGGGCCCGGGCGGTGGCGGAGGAGATGACCGCCGCCTACCTCTCGAAGCTGGTGGGGGAGGAGCTGGAGGTCCTCTTTGAGGAGGAGAAGGGGGGCCTCTGGCGGGGCCACGCCCCCAACTATGTGGAGGTGTGGGCCCGGTCGGAGGAGGAGCTCCACAACGCCCTGCGCCCGGTGCGCGTCACCGCCCTCCGGAGGGACGGCCTGGCGGGGGAGCTGGCGGAGGGGTAGGTGCCCCCTTGCCCCTGAGAAGCGGAATATGATAAAATCACAAAAACCCATACGACAGGAGGAGCGGCCATGAGCTACGCCGACCAGGTATTTATCGATAACTGCAAGGAGATCCTCGCCCAAGGGGTGTGGGACACCGACCAGGACGTCCGGCCCCGCTGGGAGGACGGCACGCCCGCCCACACGGTGAAGAAATTCGGCCTGGTGAACCGCTACGACCTGCGGCGGGAGTTCCCCATCCTCACGGTCCGTAGGCAGTTTCTCAAGTCCGCGGTGGACGAGCTTCTGTGGATCTGGCAGAAGAAGAGCAACAACATCCACGACCTCCACTCCCACATCTGGGACGCCTGGGCCGACGAGACCGGCTCCATCGGCAAGGCCTACGGCTACCAGCTGGGGGTGAAGCACCGCTACCCCGAGGGGGAGATGGACCAGGTGGACCGGGTGCTCTACGATTTGAAGCACAACCCGGCCTCCCGCCGCATCCTCACCAGCCTCTACAACCACCACGACTTGAGCGAGATGGCCCTCTACCCCTGCGCCTGGTCGGTGACCTTCAACGTCAGCGGCCGCACCCTCAACGCCATCCTCAACCAGCGCAGCCAGGACATGCTCACCGCCAACGGCTGGAACGTGATGCAGTACGCGGTGCTGGTGCATATGTTCGCCCAGGTCTCCGGCCTGGAGGCGGGGGAGCTGGTCCACGTCATCGCCGACGCCCACATCTACGACCGGCACGTGCCCATCGTGGAGGAGCTCATCGCCCGTGCGCCCTATGACGCTCCCCGCTTCACCCTGGACCCGGCGGTGGACGACTTCTACGCCTTCACCAAGGACAGCGTGGCCCTGGAGGGGTACCAGGCCCATCCCCTGGAGGGGAAGATCCCCGTGGCGGTGTGAAGACATGGAGATTTTGATCTCGGCCTGCCTGCTGGGCCTGAAGTGCCGCTACGACGGGCACAGCGCCCCCGCCCCGGCGGTGGAGGAGCTGCTGCGCCGCCCGGGGCTCCACTTCGTGCCCGTCTGCCCGGAGCAGCTGGGGGGCCTGCCCACCCCCCGGGAGAGCGCCGAGCGGGTGGGGGAGCGGATCCTCACCCGGTCCGGGGCGGACGTGACCGCCCCCTACCGCCGGGGCGCGGAGGGGGCGGCGGCGCTGGCCGCCAGGCTGGGCTGTACCTGCGCTCTCCTCAAGGCTAGGAGCCCCTCCTGCGGCAGCGGGCGCATCTACGACGGCACCTTTACCGGCGCCCTCGTCCCCGGGGACGGGGTGGCCGCGGCGGCGCTGAAGGGGGCGGGGCTGGCGGTCTTTGACGAGGAGCACCTGCCCGAGCTGCTGGCCTATCTGGAAAAGGGGGAAGGGACATGAACCTCATCGCGGCGGTGGACCGGAACTGGGCCATCGGAAAGGGCGGGGACCAGTTGGTCTACCTGCGGACCGACCTGAAGCGCTTCCAGGCCCTCACCACCGGCCACGCGGTCATCCTGGGGCGGAAGACCCTGGCCACCTTCCCCGGCGGACGGCCCCTGAAGAACCGGCGGAACCTGGTGCTCTCCCGGGACCCGGACTTCCACCCCGAGGGGGCGGAGGTGTTCCCCACCCTGGAGGCCCTCCTGGCCGCCGCGCCGGAGGACGCCTTTGTTATCGGCGGGGGGAGCGTCTACCGGGCGCTGCTGGACCGGTGTTCCACGGCCTATATCACCAAGCTCGACGCCGCTTGGCCAGCCGACACCTGGCTGCCCGACCTGGACGCCCTGCCGGAGTGGCAGGTGGCCGAGGAGGGGGAGGAGCTGGAGGAGAACGGCGTCCGGTTCCGGTATGTGACCTACCGCAGAGAGGAGATGGCGTGAGATGTATGCAGACGACATCCGGGGCTATGTGCCCCAAGACGAGCAGGAGGCGGCCGACCGGCGCATCATCCTGGAGTACATCGCCCGCTACCCCGACACGGTGCTCACCCGGGAGAACGAGTACGCCCACCTGACCAGCTCCGGCTTTGTGGTGAACGCCGACGGCACCAAGGTGCTCATGGCCCACCACAACATCTACAAGGTCTGGGCCTGGACCGGGGGGCACGCCGACGGGGAGGGGAACCTGCTCTCTGTGGCCCTGCGGGAGGCCCGGGAGGAGACCGGGGTGACCCATATCCGCCCCCTGTCAAGGGACATCGCCTCCCTGGACATCCTGCCGGTGTGGGGCCACGTGAAGCGGGGAAAGTATGTGCCCAGCCATATGCATCTGAACGTGAGCTACCTGCTCCTGGCCGACGAGGCGGACGGGCTCACCGTGCGGGAGGGGGAGAACACCGGCGTGGCCTGGCTCCCGGCGGACCGGCTCACCGAGATCACCAACGAGTGGGAGATGGACCACGTGTACCTCAAGCTCCTGGCCCGGGCCAGAGCTCTGCTGGAGAACGGGAGATAGCATAAGGCCGGCGCACGGACATTCGTCCG
>DVHW01000007.1 GCA_018711785.1 Candidatus Galloscillospira excrementavium | reverse complement strand
TTGAAAAAATCCTTATCCATGAAGCGGTCAAAAGTGAGGACGGAAGCCGGGAACAGGAGGTAGAAATCTTCTACCGCTTTATCGGCAAAATTGATTGAATGACACCAATATCTTTAACTATGTGATACCGGCCTGACCCTGCCCGAGGCCGCCACCCTCCTCACCCTGGCCGACCTGCTCTCCTGCACCCTGGACCAGCTCATGCGGGAGGAGCTGGCGGAGGACGCCTTCGGCGTGTCCGACGACGACCTCTCCGCCGAGGAGGAGGCCTGGGAGCGCTCCTACGGCCTCTATGAGCGGTACGACCAGCACACCGACCAGTTCGCCCTTATGATCGCCCTGGGGGTAGGGCTCATCCTGGCGGGGGTGGCCGCCCTGCTCTTCTGCTATGCCCGGCTGGGGGAGACCGGGCTCATCGTCCTCCCCCTGCTGCTGTGCGTGGCCGCGGCGGTGTTCCTCTTTGTGTATGCCGGCGTCGGCCGGGAGAACTTCATGCGCCAGTTCCCCGTCATCCCCGACTGCCGGGACGGGGAGGAGATGGCCCACGCCGGCCGGGTGTTCCGCCTGGGGCTGGCCTGCTCCATCGCCGCCATCGTGGCCGACGTGGCCCTGCTGGTGACCCTGTGCGTGTTCTTTGCGGGCAACGAGCGGGCCCAGGTCCTCTGCGGGGCCCTGTTCGCGCTGGTCCTGGCCCTGGCCGTGGGCACCCTGGTCTACCTGGGCATCGCCCACGAGAAGTACGACCTGGAGGCCTACGCCAAGGAGGCCGCCAAGCTCCTCCGGCCCGGGGACGGCCTGGACGAGCAAATCGAGGCCCGGCTGGAGGCCGCCCTGCGGCGCGCCGTGGAGGCGGAGGATGAGGAGGACGGCCCGTGGAGCGGGCTCATCATGCTGGGGGCCACCATTCTCTTCCTGCTGGCCGGGTTCCTCTTCGACGCCTGGCACCCGGCCTGGATCCTCTTCCTCGTGGGGGCCCTCCTGTGCGGCGTGGTGGAGAACAGGAAAAAATCCGGAAAGAAATGAGGAGTATTCATGCTCACCTTTGACGAGGCCGGCGAGCTCCTGGACGCCATGGCCGAGGAGTTCCCGCCGGAGTTTTACGCCGAGCTCAACGGCGGCATCTCCCTGCTGCCCGAGGCCAAGCCCGACCCGGACTTTCCCCCGGGGGAGATGTATATTCTGGGGGAGTACTGCGACGACATGATGGGCCGGTACATCCTCCTCTACTACGGCTCCTTCGCCGCCCTGGCCCGGCAGGAGGACTGGAGCGGCGAGGACTGGGAGGAGGAGCTCTACGCCACCCTGGCCCACGAGTTCACCCACCACATGGAGGGTCTGGCCGGGGAGCGGGGCCTGGAGCGCAGGGACGAGGCCATGCTGGACGCTTGGCGCGCCGGGGAGGACGAGCCGGAATAAAAACAGCGGACCGGGGGAGACACCTCCGGTCCGCTGTTCTTATTCGGTTAACCTTCCGCCTTGGCCCGGGGCAGGGTGACGGTGAAGGTGCTGCCCTTCCCCACCTCGCTGTGCAGGGCGATGGTGCCGCCGTAGAGCTGGACCACATGCTTGACGATGGCCAGCCCCAGGCCGGTGCCGCCGCTCTTGCGGGAGCGGCCCTTGTCCACCCGGTAGAACCGCTCGAACACCCGCTGCTGGTCCTCCTCCGGGATGCCGATGCCGGTGTCGGCCACGGTGAGGGTGATGTCCCTCTCTCCCGGGGTGACCGTCACATCCACCTTGCCCCCCGGCTCGTTGTACTTGATGCCGTTCTCCATCAGGTTGAGCACCAGCTCCTTGAGCCGGCTCATGGAGATTGCGGCCTGGCTGGCCTCGCCGGTGACCGTCAGCGTCACGCCGGCGGCCTGTGCGCTGGGCTGGAGCAGCTGGGCGGTCTCCTGGGCCGCGGTGAGCACGTCGGCACTCTCCTCGCACTGGTCAATGGCCACCGACTCCAGCTCGGAGAGCTTGAGGATGTCGTTGATGAGTTCGATGAGCCGGTCCACCTCCACGCCGATCATGGTGAGGAACCGCTGCTGGTCCTCCTTGTTCTGGACCATGCCGGAGGAGAGCATGTCGGTAAAGCCCTTGATGCTGGTCAGCGGGGTCTTGAGCTCATGGGACACGTTGGCGGTGAACTCGCTGCGGATGCCCTCGGCCCGCTTGAGGGCGGTGACGTCGGAGAGGAGGATGGACACCCCCACCGCCTTGCCCTCGTACTGCCGGCCGGTGACCGGGGAGAGGAACATCCGCAGGCTGCCGTCGAAGGCATCGTCCTCCAAATCCAGCACCTGGGCCTGGTGGGTCTGCTGCACCTGGCGGATGGCCTCCCGAATGCGGCGGCTGCGGGTGAGGAGCAGGATGCTGCCCCCCTCCTCCCCCTCGGGCACGCCGAAGAGGGCGCGGGCCGAGCGGTTGCTGGCCAGGATGTTCCCCTCCTCGTCCAGGAGGATGAGGCCCTCGTCCATGCAGTCCAGGATCAGGCCCACCTTGTCCCGTTCGGCCCGGATCTCCTCGATCTGCCGGCCCAGCCGCTCCACCAGCTTGTCGATGTACCGCAGGATGGGCCGCACCTCGTCGTCGCCGCTGTACTGCTCCAGGGTGTTGCTGCTCTCCCCGTCCAGCACGGCCTGGAGGGTCTGGCTCACCGCGTTGAGGGGCCGGAGCACACTCTTTGCCATGCGGCTGGCCAGCACCAGCGCCAGCAGAAGCCCCACCACGGCGGCCACCACGAAGTTCCACACGCTGCTCCACACCAGGGAGTCAATGGAGGAGATGGGCATGGAGGCCCGGCCCACCATGCCGTCGGCGAACCGCTTGGCCACATAGAACAGGGTCTCCCCCACGGTGTCGGAGGGCCTCACGGCCTCTCCCCAGCCCGTGGCCATGGCCTCCTGCACCTCGCTGCGGTCGGCATGGTTCTCCATGGCGGCGGGGTCGCTCTCGGTGTCGGCCACCACGGTGCCGTCGGTGTCGATGATGGTCAGCCGCTTCTCCGGCGCGGCCTGGCGGAACTGGTCGGTGACCCCCTCCGGGTCGGTGATCTCACTCTGGGCGTCCATCAGGATCAGCAGCTCGTGCAGGCTCTGCCGGGCCGTGGACATCTCCCGCTGATGGACCGTAAACACGCTGATGGCCCCAGATACCAGCAGCGCTACCACGACGATCAGCACCGTCGTGCCGATAAGTCTCTTCTTCAAGCGTTCTCTCCCCTTCGGGCTTACGCCATTTTATACCCTACGCCCCGGACGGTGGTGATGTACTCCTCCCCCAGCTTCTGGCGGAGGGTCTTGACGTGCATATCCACGGTCCGGGTCTCGCCGGTGTAGTCGTAGTCCCACACCGCCTGGAGGATCTCGTCCCGGGTCAGGGCGACTCCACGGTGGGAGGCCAGCAGGCGCAGCAGTTCAAATTCCTTGAAGGTCAGCTCCACCGGCGTTCCGCGCCTGCGCACCTCCCGGGCCGCCGGGTCGATCTCCAGGTCCTCATAGCGGATGACCTGGCTCTCCCCCTCCCGCTGGGTGCGGCGGAGCACCGCCTTCACCCGGGCCTGGAGCTCCATGATGCCGAAGGGCTTGACCACATAGTCGTCCGCCCCGGCCTCCAGGCCGGCCACCCGGTCCATCTCCGAGGTGCGGGCGGTGAGGAAGATGACGGGCACACCGGAGGTCTCCCGGTCGGAGCGCACCCGGCGGAGGATCTCCAGCCCGTCCACGCCGGGGAGCATGATATCCAGAATGTAGAGCGTCGGGCGGGACAGCCCCTTCTCCTGTTCCAGCATGGCCTCGCCCGACTCGTAGGCGCGGACCTCGTAGCCCACGGAGCGGAAATAGTAGCGGAGCATCTCCCGGATGCTCTCGTCGTCCTCCACGACCACTATGGACTTGGACATGGTATCCCTCCGCTCCGCGTCAGCCCACCAGTTCCCCGGTGACGCAGTAGATGGCCCACTGGGCGATGTTCACCGCGTGGTCGGCGATGCGCTCCAGATACTTGGCGATGATGATGAGGTCGATGGCGTGGTCGGCCTGCTCCCGGTTGTCCACGATGAGCTCGATGAGCTCGTTCTTGATGGTCTGGAACAGCCGGTCCACCTCGTCGTCCAGTTTCACCACGTCCCTGGCCGCGTCCACGTCCCGGTTGGCATAGGCGGCGATGGCCCGTTTGACCATCACCCCGGCCCGCTGGGACATGGTGCGGATGTCCTTGGGCGCCCGGGCGGAGCCCTGGCGCTGAAGCAGGATGGAGAGCTCGGCGATATTGGCGCACTGGTCGCCGATGCGCTGCAGGTCGGTGACCATCTTCAGCGCCGCCGAGATAGTGCGCAGGTCCCGGGCCACGGGCTGCTGCTGGAGGAGCAGGCGCAGGCAGCGGTTCTCGATGTCCCGCTCCATCTGGTCCATGCTCTTGGTCATCTCCATGGCGGACTTGGCCTGTTCCTCATCCGCCGAGTCCAGAGAGGCGGTGACCACGTCGATGATGTCCTCGGCCGCGGCGGCCATATCGATCATTTCCGCGTTGAGCTCCTGGAGCTCCGCGTCAAAGGTCTTTCTCATTGGCTGTTTCCTCCTAACTGCACTCAGCCGAACCGGCCGGTGATATAATCCTCCGTGCGCTTGTCCCTGGGCACGGAGAAGAGCTGGGTGGTGTCGCCGTACTCAATCAGCTGGCCCAGCAGGAAAAAGGCCGTCTGGTCGGACACACGGGCGGCCTGCTGCATATTATGGGTCACCATGACGATAGTGTACTCTTTTTTCAGCTCGCTGACAAGGTCCTCGATCTTGGAGGTGGAGATGGGGTCCAGGGCAGAGGTGGCCTCGTCCATGAGGAGCACCTCGGGCTTGACGGCCAGGGCCCGGGCGATGCACAGGCGCTGCTGCTGCCCGCCGGAGAGGCCCAGGGCGGACTTCTTCAGCCGGTCCTTCACCTCGTCCCAGATGGCGGCCCCCCGGAGGGACTCCTCCACGATGTCGTCCAGCTGCTTGCGGTTCTTGATGCCGTGGGTCCGGGGGCCGTAGGCCACGTTGTCGTAGATGGACATGGGGAAGGGGTTGGGCTTTTGGAACACCATGCCGATCTGCTTGCGCAGGCCGGTGACATTCTGGCCGGGGGCGTAGATCTCCTCCCCGTGGTAGGTGAGGGAGCCCTCGATCTTCACGCCGGGGATCAGGTCGTTCATCCGGTTCAGGGTGCGCAGGAAGGTGGACTTGCCGCAGCCGGAGGGTCCGATCAGGGCGGTGATGCGGTTGGCGGGGATATCGATGCACACGTCCTTCAGGGCGTGGGTCTCACCGTACCAGAGATTCAGCTTTTCCGCTTTCAGGATGGGTTCGTTCATGACGTTGCCTCACTTCTCTTTCTCAGCTCTTTTTCAGCTTCTTGCCGGCCAGGCTGGCGGCCAGGTTGATGACCAGGGTGATGACGATGAGGACCACAGCCACCGAGAAGGCCAGGTCGAAGTCTGCCCGCACCTTGGCGTAGACGTAGAGCGCCACGCTCAGGGTGGAGCCGGAGGCGGAGAAGAAGCTCTCCAGCCCGTTGCGGAAGAAGTCCTGCATCTGCATGCTCATGCCCACGGTGTAGAGCAGGACGGCGCTCTCGCCCACGATGCGGCCGATGGCCAGGATGCAGCCGGTGACGATGCCGTCGATGGAGGAGGGGAGCACCACGGTGCGGATCATGTGCCACTTGCCGCTGCCCAGGCCCAGGGAGCCCTCCCGGTAGCTCTGGGGCACCGTCTTGAGAGACTCCTGGGTGGTGCGGATGACGGTGGGCAGCACCATGATCACCAGGGTGAAGGCGCCGGCAATGAGGGTCTTGCCCAGCCGCAGGGACTCGGCGAAGACCAGCACGCCCACCAGGGCGTAGATGATGGAGGGGATGCCGGCCAGGGTCTCGGTGGCGAACTCAATGGCGGCCACCAGCCTGCGGTTGGTGGCGTACTCCGTCAGGTAGATGGCGGAGCCCACACCCAGGGGCAGCACCACGATGAGGGTGGCGAGGATGACATAGAGGGTGTTCAGGATGGCGGGGCCGATGCCCTGGATGTCCTTGAGCACGCTCTCCTCCGCCGTCAGGAACTGCCAGCTGAGGTTGGGCAGCCCCCGGTACAGGATATAGCCCAGCAGGAAGACCAGCAGGGCCACCACCAGGCCGGCGGCAATGTAGATGAGGGCGCGCAGGCCCACGTTGTAGACCTTGCGGCTGGCGGACAGGCCCTGGACCGTGCTCCCCGGCTCCTGGGGGTTCTTTTTGATGTTGGCCATCTCGCTCAGTCCTCCTTATCCCGCTTGAGGAACACGTTGAGGATCACGTTGATGCACATGATGAACAGGAACAGCACAAGGCCGATGGAGAACAGGGCCTGGCGCTGAAGGCCGCTGGAGTAGGCCAGCTCCACCGCGATGCCGGTGGTGAGGAACCGGACGCTGGAGAGGAGGTCCGGCATGTTGGCCACGTTGCCCGCCACCATCATGATGGCCATGGCCTCGCCGATGGCCCGGCCCACGCCCAGCACCACGGCGGCGGCGATGCCGCTCTTGGCCGCCGGGGCGGAGACCCGGAAATAGGTCTCGATATCGGTGGCGCCCAGGGCCAGGGATGCCTCCTCATACTCCTTGGGCACGGCGTTGAGGGCGGTCTCGGACACCGAGATGATGGAGGGCAGGATCATGATGGCCAGCACCACGATGGCGGCCAGCAGGCTCTCGCCGGCGGCGGTGTTGAAGGTCTCCCGGATGAGGGGGACCAGCACCATCAGGCCCACCAGGCCGTAGACGATGGAGGGGATGCCGGCCAGCAGGTCCACCACCGGGCGGATGAGGTTGGCCATGCGCCGGGGGGCCACCTTGGAGAGGAACACCGCCATGAGGAAGCCGATGGGCACGCCGATGACGATGGCCCCCGCGGTGCCGTAGACCGAGGTGAGGATCATGGGCAGGATGCCGAACTTGGGCTCCTTTGCCGTGGATGCCCACTCCTGGCCGAAGAGGAACTCCACCAGGCCGATCTCCCGGATGGCGGGGAGGCCGGAGATGATCAGATAGATGGTGATGACCAGCACAAAGGCGATGGCGATGAAGCCGCAGAGGAAGAAAATCATCTGCATTACCGACTCCAGCGGGCGCACTCCGGCTTTGCCCTTGCGCCGGGGGGCCTTCTGTGCGGGATCCGCAGGGGAACCGCGCAGAGATCGTTCATTCATAAGCATACCAGCTCTCCTTTTTTGGCTCCGCTGCCGAAAAGGCGCGCGCTTTCCCGGCAGAGGTATTACATGCCAGAACAAGCCCCCCGTAAGGATGGGAGCTTGTTCTGGTCATGACGATTGTGGAATTTGGCTCAGGCGTTGGGGGACACGCAGCCGGCGGCCTCGACCTCGTCGGCGGCGTCCGCGCTCATAGCCCACTCCAGGAAGGCCTGGGCGGCGGGGGAGAGCTCCGCGCCCTCCTTGGTGACCATGACGAAGGGGCGCTGGATCTCATAGGTGCCGTCGGCCACAGTGGCCTCGGAGGGGGCCACGCCGTTGACCATCACGGCCACCACGCTCTCGTCCACGGCGGACAGGGAGGCGTAGCCGATGGCGTTGGGGTTGCCGGCCACGGAGCCGATGACCTCGCCGGTGGACTCGTACTCGTTGGTGTACTTGCAGGCGTCCTCCACGCCCACGATCTCCTCGAAGGCGCCCCGGGTGCCGGAGGCGGCGTCACGGCCGATGACGGCGATGGGGGCGTCGGCGCCGCCCAGCTCGGACCAGTTGGAGATCTCGCCGGTGTAGATCTTGGCGATGTCCTCGATGGTCAGGTCGGTGACGATGTTCTCGGGGTTGACCACGATGGCCACGCCGTCCAGGGCCACGATGTTCTCCACGGCGCCCTCGGCCTTCTCCTCATCGGTGAGGGCGCGGGAGGACAGGCCGATGTCCACGGTGCCGGCCAGGGCGTTGGTGATGCCGGAGCCGGAGCCGGTGCCGGAGTAGTTCACGGTCACATCGGGGTACATGTTTCCAAAGGACTCCTGGAAGGCGGCCATCACGTCGGCCATGGAGGTGGAGCCGTCGGTGTTGACGGTGCCGGAGATCTCCTCAGCGGGCTCCTCGGTGGGCTGGGTGGTGGCGGGGGTGTCGGTGTCGGTGGCGCCGGGAGTGGGGGTGGTGGTGTCGCCGGCGGTATCATTGCCGCAGCCGGCCACCAGGGCGGCGCACAGAGCCAGGGACAGGCCCAGCGCAAAAATCTTCTTGAGCTTCATTTCTTCTTCAATCTCCAATCTGATGCATAATTTCCTGTTCTGCTTGGAACACTATGAAGTATACCGCCTCTTTGTAAAGTTGTCTCACAGCAGTTTGTAAAGTCTCTGTAAAGTCGCTCTCCCCCATAGGATTCCCGTCTTTACAAAAAATAGACCGGCGCCCGTGACTTTACAATCGGGCGCCGGTCTGTAAATTTGATTCTGTTACGCTCCCAGCCAGTCCTTCAGCTCGGCCAGGCCGGGGGCGATGTATACATATGGGAAGGTCTCGAAGGCCCCCGCCGGGGTGGTGCCGTTGAGCACGGCGCAGAAGTCGGTCCCCGCCCGCCGGGCGGTCTCGGCGTCGATGACCGTGTCGCCGCAGAAAAGGACCTGCCCCTTCTCCAGCCCCAGCTCGGCCACCGCCCGGTTCAGCCCCTCCGGGTCGGGCTTGGGCCGGGCGACCTGGTCCCCGCCGAGGACCACATCCATACCCGCCAGCTCCCCCTGCTGATCCAGGATCTCCCGGAGGACGGCGCTGCCCTTGGTGCTCACCACCCCCACCCTGACGCCGGCGGCGCGGAGCGCGGAGAGCAGCTCCTTCGCCCCGGGGAACAGGCGGGTCTCGCTGACCTGGAGGGGGTGCGCCTCCTTGGTGAACCAGCGGCGGAACTCCGCCCGCCTCTCCGGTGAGGTCTCCCCGGAGAGGATGGTGAAGGCGTCCTCCAGCATGTGGCCG
>DVHW01000030.1 GCA_018711785.1 Candidatus Galloscillospira excrementavium | reverse complement strand
AACCCGCTGGGGCGCAGCGGCTTCCAGGCCCTGAGCTGGTTGACTTTTGGTAGACATGCTCTGAAAAACACGGGGAGAGAACTCACAAAAAATTTTCCCGCTGTTTGTACGCGGGTGTGCCAAAAAAGCGGTCTGGAAACCAGGGGGTGAGGAGGCATTGGCATGGAAAAACGGCGCGGCAGCATCTCGAGAGAGGACATTCTGCGGAGGATGGACCGGCTGGCGAGGGCAAAGGTCAACGACGGGGTAAAGCTGGCC
Source organism: Candidatus Galloscillospira excrementavium (assembly GCA_018711785.1). Taxonomy (GTDB): domain Bacteria; phylum Bacillota; class Clostridia; order Oscillospirales; family Oscillospiraceae; genus Galloscillospira_A; species Galloscillospira_A excrementavium. The sequence goes on along the minus strand of DVHW01000030.1, from coordinate 3,333 downwards.
TTCCTGGACGAGATGCCGCTGGAGGAGATCCAAAAGCTGAATTTGACCGCGTTGGCAGAGTTCAAGCGCAGCGGAACCGGCACGGTGGAGGTCAAGTTCATCGACCGGATGCAGGTGCTGGAGCGGATGGCAGACCTCGTGGGAGAGCAGCAAGACAGCGCGGAGGGGCTGTTCCTGGCGCTGGAGCAGACCGCAGAAACGGAGGGAACGCGTGAGGGTCAGGCGGTTCTCGAAAAAACAGAGACAGGTTCTGAGCTGGTGGTGTGACCGGTCCAGACACCGGGACCTGGACGCCATCATCTGCGACGGGGCGGTGCGCAGCGGTAAGACCTTCTGCATGGGACTCTCCTTTGTGTGCTGGGCCATGCGGCGGTTCCACGGGGCGGCCTTCGCCCTGTGCGGAAAGACCATCGCAGGCGTGAGAAGAAATCTGCTGGGGGAACTGTTGCCGGCACTGCGGGAGCTGGGGTTTCAGTGTGAGGAAAAAGTGTCCCAGAACCGGCTGACCATCGCGCTTGGAGGGAAAGAAAATACCTTTTACCTCTTCGGCGGGAAGGACGAGGGCAGCGGCGCCCTCATCCAGGGGATGACACTGGCGGGGGCGCTGTTGGACGAGGCGGCCCTGATGCCCCGCTCCTTTGTGGAGCAGACGGCGGCGCGGTGCTCGGTCCAGGGGGCCAAGCTGTGGTTCAGCTGCAACCCGGAGGGGCCGGAGCACTGGTTTTACCGGGAGTGGATCCAGAAGGCGGAGGAGCGGCGGGCGCTCTACCTGCACTTTACTATGGAGGACAACCCGGGGCTGGGGCCGGAAGTCATCGAGAAGTACAAGCGGCAGTTCTCTGGGGCTTTCTACCGCCGGTATGTGCTGGGCGAGTGGGTGGCTGCCGAGGGCAGGGTGTACGACTTCTTTGACGAGAGCTATGTGCGCCAGGCGCCGGAGGGCGGGTTCGCCCGGTGGTGCATCTCCTGCGACTATGGGACGGTGAATCCGGCCTCCTTCGGCCTGTGGGGGCTGCGGGGGGATATCTGGTACCGGGTGGGGGAGTATTACTACGACTCAAAAGCCGCCCGGCGGCAAAAGACCGACGGAGAATACGCCGGGGACCTGAGGCGGCTGGCCGGGGGGCGGGACATCGACCTGGTGGTGGTGGACCCGTCGGCGGCTAGCTTTATCGAGAAGTTGCGGCGGGAGGGCTGGCGGGTGGCGCGGGCGGAGAATGACGTGCTCTCCGGCATCCGCACTACGGCGGAGCTGCTGCGGCAGGGGAAGCTGGTCATCTGCGAGGGGTGCCGGGACGCCATCCGGGAGTTCTCCCTCTACTGCTGGGACAGGACGGCGGGAGAGGACCGGGTGCGCAAAGAGCACGACCACGCCATGGACGAGATCCGGTACTTCGCCGCCACCGTGGCGGCGAAGAGGACGGGCGGATATATTGGCGCGGGGCACGTGGAGCGGAGACGGTTCTAGGCGGGGGCGCTCGGGAAACAAGCGTTTTGGCCTCGGGCCAAAACCTTGGCGCAAAGGCGGATTCACTCCGCCTGCGCAAGTGAAATCGGAGGGGCCCCCGGACGGCCTGGGCCGGACGGGGAGGTCACAACCACGCCATGGATGAGATCCGGTACTTCGCCGCCACGGTGGCGGCGAAGCGGACGGGTAGATACATTGGCGCGGGGCACGTGGAGCGGAAACGGTTCTAGGCGTGGGCGTGCTCGGGAAACAAGCGTTTTGGCCGCGGGCCAGAACCTTGGCGCAAAGGCGGATTCACTCCGCCTGCGCAGGTGAAATCGGAGGGTGCCCCGGACGGCCTTGGCCGGACGGGGAGGCCGCGGCCACGCCATGAACGAGATCCGATACTTCGCCGCCACGGTGGCGGAAAAAGCGCGGAAGGGTATCTGGGCGCAGGATATGCAGAGCGAAAGCGATTTTAAGAGGAGGTCAGGTATGGGACTCTGGGAGCGAAAAAAGACCGGGGGCGGTGAGACTGCGGTACAGCTCCGGAATGGGGGAAGGCACCCCTTCGGGCTGCTGGACAGCTATATTCCTCTGAGCGGAGGGGAAATCGCCCTGTACCGCAGCATCCGGGAGGCGGTGCCGGTGGTGGATGCGGCGCTGGGAAAGCTGGTGCGGCTGGCGGGCGGCGTGGTGGTGCGCCACCCGGACGAGAGGACGCAGAAGGAGCTGGAGCGCTTCCTGCGGACTGTGGACACCGGGCGGGGACAGCGGGGCATCCAGTCCTTTCTGGACCGCTACCTGGACTCCATGCTCACCTGCGGACAGGGGGTGGGGGAGATCGTCCTGGACGGGGCGGGGCGGGACATCCGGGCCCTGCTCTGCGGAAATCCCGCCGATGTGGAGGTGCAGGAGGGGGACAGCCCGCTGGAGTTCACCATCTGCGCCAGGGGAGGTGTAGGCGGTCCAAAGCCGCTGCCCTGGCAGGACCTGCTGCTGTTTACCCCCTTTCAGCCGGACGCCGACCACCCCTATGGAGTGAGCCTGCTGCGGAGCATGCCCTTTCTCACCGGGATCCTGCTGAAGATCTACCAGGCCATCGGCATGAACTGGGAGCGGATGGGGAATGTGCGCTTCGCGGTGGTGTACAAGCCGGGGGAGGACGCCCTGGACCGGGCCTGGGCCCAGGAGCGGAGCGAACAGATCGCCAGGGAGTGGAGCGCCGCCATGCAGGCCGGAAAGGACGGCAGCGTGCGGGACTTTGTGGCCGTGGGCGACGTGGACATCAAGGTCATCGGGGCGGACAACCAGATTCTGGACAGCCAGGTACCGGTGCGGCAGATTTTGGAGCAGCTCATCGCCAGGACAGGCATCCCGCCCTTCTTGCTGGGGCTGTCCTGGTCCAGCACCGAGCGGATGAGTGCCCAGCAGGCCGACATGATGACCACCGAGGTGACGGCCATCCGGCGGAGCTTGGTCCCGGTGGTGGAGCGCATCTGTGAGCTGTGGCTGCGGCTCCATGCCCTCGGCGGCGAGGTGGAGGTAGACTGGGAGGACATCAACCTCCAGGACCTGGTCGAGGAGGCCCGGGCGGAGCTGTACCGGGAGCAGGCGGAGGAGCTGCGGACAGAGCGGGAAGGCCGGAAAAGCTGAAGGGCCGGGCCCGGGACGACTCGACCAGCTTAGGGCCCCTGCACGAGCCCAGCGAAGCGGGTCGTGCGGGGAGAGGCGGAGCAGCGGAATGAGAGAGATCTGCCGCGTATGCGGCGGAGCGAAGGATATGGAGCTTGCGACGCCGAGGAGGCCCGGGCGGAGCTGTACCGGGAGCAGGCGGAGGAGCTGCGGACAGAGCGGGAAGGCCGGAAAAGCTGAAGGGCCGGGCC
>DVHW01000029.1 GCA_018711785.1 Candidatus Galloscillospira excrementavium | reverse complement strand
GCCCCGGCGCCGCGCCCGCTTCTTCTGCTGGCGGAGCGCAAACTTCCGCGCCTGCTCCGCCTCGTCCCGCTGTCTTCTCTCTGCCCGGCGGGCCAGCTTGTTCTCCTCCCGCTGGCGCTGGAGGGCCTGCTGGGCCTTTGTCCCGGGGCCGCGCTGCTCCAGGAGCTTCGCCGCCTCCCGCCGGGCACGCTTGGGGTTTCTCTGGGCGGCCCCTCTCCCCTCCGCCGCCGTGGCGGCGGTGAAGGAGAGCTCCCGCCAGTGCTCCACAAACCGGGTCCAGACCTCGTAGTCCCTGGGCTCGGCGCCGAACACCAGCCGGCAGGCCTCCAGTCGGCCCCCGTCCTCCCGCTCGTAGACGCCCACCCAAAAGGGGTCCTCAAAAAAGACGGTAAGCCTTGCGTATCCACATTCCATCTGAATTCCTCCCATGTCTGGCTTCTCTGCGGGGAATGGACAACCCATGGGAGGGCAGGTTACTGAGACAGCGGCGGCGGGACGGGTCCCCCGCTGTCCGCCCGGACTACCGGCCGGACCGTGTTTTTATCCCCGCAGGCCCAGCTTACCGCCCTGGCGCGCCCCTGTCAAGGGGGTCAGGTATATTCGCGCCGCACTTCCTCACCGGACGCCCCAGGCCAGGAAGCTGGTGGCGTTGATTCTGCGGCACTCCACGCCGTGGAACCACCGGCCCAGCAGGGCTGCCAGCTCCCCTGTCCCGTACAGGTGGAAGTCCCCCTCCCGGCTGAGGGGGAGGAACAGATTGACCAGCTGCCGCGCCCCGGCCGGGGCGGTGGTGTCGGCCAGGAGCAGGACGCCCCCCGGCGCCAGCACCCGGTGGAACTCCCCCACCGCCGCCTCCGCTTCCGGGTAGTGGTGGAAGGAGTCGCTGCACACCACCACGTCAAACCGGCCCGACGCGAAGGGCAGCGCCTTGGCGTCCCCCGCCGCCAGCTCCGCCCGGCCCCCCAGCTTTCTGCGGGCCACCTCCAGCATGTTCTCCGACAGGTCCAGGCCCGCGCAGCTTGTCTCTGGCCACCGCTCCAGCACCCGGCAGAGCAGCTCCCCCGTGCCGCAACCCACGTCCAGCACCTGCCGGTGGGGGATCTGCCCCATCTGCGCGAGGAGCACGGGGTACAGCGTCCGGGCGTGGGCGCCGTAGACGGCAGTGTCATAGTCCGCGGCCTGGGCGTCAAAGGCCCGCCGGGATCTCTCCTGATAGTCTTTCATCGATGGCTCCTCCATTAACTTTTATTTATTGAATTTCATTCATTCGTGTGCCGTTTTTTACCCCGGCGGCAGGTTCCCGCCGGGGTAACGTCATTCCGCGTCCAGAATCCGGTCCGCATAGCGGCGGATCAGGTCCACCCGGGTCTCCAGGGGCACCTCGCTCTCCCCCAGCAGACCCACCTGGCCGTAGAGGAGGAAGCTGGCCGTCACCTCCGGGTGGGACAGGTGCAGCTCGCCGGACCGGCAGGCCGCCTGGAGCTCCTCGGTGACATAGGGCAGAAGGGACTCGCAGATCTCCCCGCTGAGCTGGAGGTGCAGGTGCCGGTTCTCCGGGCGGTGGTAGAAGGCCCGCCACCGGGTCTCCCCCTCGGAGCGCAGGATCAGCCCGGCGATGGCATCCAGCCGCTCCCGGATGGTCCGGCTCCGGTCGCGGAGGACGGGCAGCACCATGGCGGCGCACTCCCTCCCGTACTGCTCCATGGCCTCCCGGAACAGGACCCGCTTGGAGTCAAAGTACCGGTAGCAGAGCCCCGGCACCACCTTCAGCTCTTTGGCGATGTCCGCCATGGACACCTCCTCATAGCCCTGCTCGGAGAACAGCCGCATGGCGGTGTCCAGAATCTCCTGCCGCCGCTCCTCCGGCGGCTTTGATACCCGCATGTCCGCGCCCCCTTTCACAGACAGGATAGCACATCAATAAATTTTTGTCAATGAATATATTCATTCAAAGGCACTTGACAATTCCTCCCTATCAGCGTATAACCTACTTTGTTTTGAATCTCAGGAAAGCGAGGATATTCCATGTCTGTCGAGACAACCACACCCAAGAAAAAGGGCCGGGCGGGGAAAATCGCCCTCATCGTGATAGCCGCGGTGGTGGTGCTCCTGCTGGCCGCCCTGGCCTTTGTGGGCAACTACTTCTACGAGTTCGCCCTGGACCCCAACAACGAGAACGGCTTCGGCTCCGCCGCCGGCATTGCCGACAACGAGTACACCCGCTGGCTCCTGGCCGAGTCCAGCGACCAGTACCTGGAGAGCGAGGACGGCCTGACCCTCCACGCCTACCGGGTGGAGGGCACGGCGGAGCACCGCTACGCCATCTTCTGCCACGGCTACCAGAACAACGCCACCGGCATGGCGTCCTACGCCAAGCACTTCGCCGACCAGGGCTACACCGTCCTCCTGCCCGACGCCCGGGGCCACGGGGAGAGCGAGGGGGACTACATCGGCATGGGCTGGCACGAGCGGCGGGACGTCATCGGCTGGATCAACGCCATCCTGGCCGAGGACCCGGAGGCGGAGCTGTTTCTCTACGGCGTGTCCATGGGAGCCGCCACGGTGATGATGACCTCCGGCGAGGCCGACCTGCCCGCCAACGTGAAGTGCATCGTGGAGGACTGCGGCTACACCAGCGTGTGGGACGAGTTCGCCGAGCAGCTCGACCAGCTCTACGGCCTGCCCCCCTTCCCCATCCTCAACGCCTTCGACGTGGTCTGCCGCATCCGGGCCGGGTACAGCATCGTGGAGGCCAGCGCGGTGGACCAGGTGGCCAAGAGCCACACCCCCACTCTCTTCATCCACGGCGAGGAGGACACCTTTGTCCCCTTCCGGATGCTGGATGTGGTCTACAACGCCGCCGCCTGCGAGAAGGAGAAGCTGGTGGTGCCCGGCGCGGCCCACGCCCAGTCCGCCGAGACCGACCCAGAGCTCTATTGGGGCACCGTGGACGCCTTTGTGGCGAACTATCTTCCT
>DVHW01000281.1 GCA_018711785.1 Candidatus Galloscillospira excrementavium | reverse complement strand
TAAAACTCGGTGGAAACCATCCCCGTATTCGTATGTTTTTTCCCACACGAAGGATTGACAGCCCTATGGCAGGGTAGTATAATTCACCCCAGGAAATTTGATTTACCTCCACTGCCCGCACACCCTGCGGGCAAAAATCCCCACACGGGAAGGGAAGAGTGGTACATGAGTACGGAGAAGGAAAAGGTCCTCTGGCACACCATGGGACAGGATGAGGTCCTCCAGAAGCTGGACACCTCCGGGAAGGACGGCCTCACCGCCGCCGAGGCGGCGAAGCGGCTGGAGAAGTTCGGCCCCAACGCCCTGGCCGAGGGCAAGAAAAAGACGGTGCTCCAGGTCTTTCTGGGGCAGTTCAAGGACCTGCTGGTCATTATCCTCATCGCGGCCGCCCTCATCTCCATGGCCACCGGTGAGGTGGAGAGCACCATCGTCATCTTCGCGGTGCTCATCCTCAACGCCGTCCTGGGCACGGTCCAGCACTTCAAGGCGGAGAAGTCCCTGGAGAGCCTGAAGGCCATGTCCGCCCCCAGCGCCAAGGTCATCCGGGACGGCCGGCGGCAGGAGCTGCCCTCCCACGACATCGTCCCCGGCGACCTGGTGGAGCTGGAGGCCGGCGACATGGTGGTGGCCGACGGACGCATCCTGGAAAACTACTCCCTGAAGGTCAACGAGAGCTCCCTCACCGGTGAGAGCGAGGCGGTGGAGAAGTCCCCCGACGCCATCCCCCAGGCCGAGGTGGCCCTGGGCGACCGGAAGGACATGGTGTTCTCGGGCAGCCTGGTCACCTACGGCCGGGCGGTGGTGGTGGTCACCGGCACGGGCATGGACACCGAGCTGGGCAAGGTGGCCGCCCTGATGAACCAGACCCAGCAGCGCAAGACCCCCCTCCAGCAGTCCCTGGACGACTTCAGCAAGAAACTGGCCATCATCATTATGGCCATCTGCGTGGTGGTATTCGGCCTGAACCTGTACCACCAGCTGCCCCTCTTCACCCGGGACGGGGTGCTCAGCGCCCTGATGTTCGCCGTGGCCCTGGCGGTGGCCGCCATCCCGGAGGCGCTCTCCTCCATCGTCACCATCGTCCAGGCCATGGGCACCCAGAAGATGGCCCGGGAGAACGCCATCATCAAGGACCTGAAGGCGGTGGAGACCCTGGGCGCGGTGTCGGTGATCTGCTCGGACAAGACGGGCACCCTCACCCAGAACAAGATGACCCCCCAGAAGATCTACGCCGACGGCTCCCTGCTGGAGGGGGATGACCTGGACCTGGTGAACAGCGTCCAGCGGCTGCTGCTCAAGGCCGCTCTCCTGGCCAGCGACGCCACCACCAATAAGGAGGAGGGCGGCGCCGACATCGGCGACCCCACCGAGGTGGCCCTGGTCATGCTGGGCGACCGGCTGGGCATCGACGAGGTGGCCTACCGCAGCCAGCACCCCCGGCTGGGCGAGCTGGCCTTTGACTCCGACCGCAAGCTGATGAGCACCCTCCACGACGTGGACGGCACCCCCACCCTCTTCACCAAGGGGGCCATTGACGTGCTGCTGGACCGCTCCAAGTTCCTCCTGACCCGGGACGGCCCCGTGCCCATGACGCCGGAGGAGAAGGAGACCATCTCCCGGGTAAACATGGAGCTGTCCATGCAGGGCCTGCGGGTGCTGGCCTTCGCCTACCGGGAGCTGGACAGCGTCCGCCCCCTGACCCTGGACGATGAGAACGACTTCACTTTCATCGGCCTCATCTCCATGATCGACCCGCCCCGGCCCGAGGCCATCCAGGCTGTGGCCGACGCCAAGCAGGGCGGCATCCGCACCATTATGATCACCGGCGACCACAAGGTCACCGCCTCGGCCATTGCCCGGCAGCTGGGCATCTTCCGGGACGGGGACGAGGCCCTCTCCGGCGTGGAGCTGGACAACATGACCGACGCCGACCTGGACCAGCGACTGGAGAAGGTCTCGGTCTACGCCCGGGTGTCCCCGGAGCACAAGATCCGCATCGTTTCGGCCTGGCAGCGCAAGGGCAAGATCGTTTCCATGACCTGCGACGGGGTCAACGACGCCCCCGCCCTCAAGGCCGCCGACATCGGCGTGGCCATGGGCATCACCGGCACCGAGGTCAGCAAGGACGCCGCCTCCATGATCCTGGCCGACGACAACTTCGCCACCATCGTCAAGGCGGTGGTCAACGGCCGGGCGGTGTACGCCAATATCAAGAACGCCATCAGCTTCCTGCTCTCGGGCAATATGGCGGGCATCCTCTGCGTGCTCTTCACCTCCCTGGCCAACCTGCCCATGCCCTTCGCGGCGGTACACCTGCTGTTCATCAACCTGCTGACCGACTCCCTGCCCGCCATCGCCATCGGCGTGGAGCCAGCGGGCAAGGACCTGCTGCGCCGCAAGCCCCGGGACCCCAAGGAGCCCATCCTCAACAAGTCTCTTCTGCTCAATATCCTGGGCTACGGCGCCCTCATCGCCGTGGCCACCATGGCGTCCTTCTTCCTGGGGCTGAACGCCCCGGGCGGCGGGGACGGCCTGGCCATGACCCTGGCCTTCGCCACCCTGACCCTGGCCCGGCTGTTCCACGGCTTCAACTGCCGTGGGGAGGGCTCCATCTTCCGCCTGGGCCTGACCACCAACAAGGCCAGCCTGGGGGCCTTTGCCGCCGGCGTGGTGCTGCTGGCCGCTGTGCTCCTCATCCCCGGCCTGAACAGCCTGTTCCAGGTCACCCCCTTCACCCTGCCCCAGATCGGCGCGGTAGTGCTGCTGGCCTTTGCGCCCACGCTGGTCATCCAGGTGTTCAAGGCCATCCGGGACGCGGTCCGGAAATAATCGGGCGGTTTTGCCCGGATACGATAAGAAACGCTTCTCTGTCCGGTTGGGCGGAGAAGCGTTTCTTTTTTGCCCGCCGGGGATTCCGTTTCCGCCTGCGGGCGGAAAAAGGGGACCCGGGCGCACAGTGTGCGCCCCTACGGGCATCACTCCGCGCCACACAGGGCCGCATCCGGGGCCGCTCACCCCGTACAAAGCAGACACCGCGCGGAGCACATGCTCCGCGCGGTGTTTTTACAGCTTCTGTTCCGACAGCCAGTCCAGAAAGTGGTCCGCCAGGGACAGCTGTTTCTCGTCCAGTCCCCGCAGGCGCTGGGCCACGGAGCGCCACGCCTCGTCCTCATGGCGGGCGGTGCCCACCAGGAACTCGTCCGGCGTGGTGTCCAAGGCGATGGCCAGGCGCATCACCACCTCTGTCGAAGGAATGGATACTGCGCGCTCAATGTTGGAAAGGTATTGGTCGCTAATGTCGGCCCACTCCGCCACTTGGGACTGGGTAAGGCGCAGTTCTTTTCTCCGGCGGGCTACTCGTCTGCCGATCTCAGTGTAATCCAGCTCCAAGCGGCACTCCCCCTTTCCTGCCCTAATTCGTATTGAGTTTATAATACCCATTCTTGCGCTTTTC
>DVHW01000280.1 GCA_018711785.1 Candidatus Galloscillospira excrementavium | reverse complement strand
CTGCCCTTGGCCGGGACGCCCACCCGCTTATCCGAACAGCCGCGTCCCGGCCACAAACTTGGCCGCCACGTCCCGCTCCTCCAGCAGGTAGATGGCCCGCTCCAGCCGCTCGGTAATCGAGAATTCCCTGGGGCCTGCCAGGCGGCTGTCGTCCAGGACCACCGCGTCCGCCTCGTACCCCTCTCGGAAGGTGCCAACCTTCCCAAAGAAGGCGCCGCCGCCCAGGGTGCCCATCCAGAACGCCTCCGGGATGGTCAGGGGGCGGAGGCTCTCGTCCTGAAGGCGCCAGCGCAGCTTGGAGACCTGGATTGCGTCGGCCATGGCCCGGAGGATGGAGAGGTGGTTTCCCCCCGCCACGTCGCTGCCCAGGCCCACCGAGAGGCCCTCCTCCAGATACCGGCGCACCGGCGCAATCCCGGAGGCCAGGTTGGTGTTGGACTGGGGACAGTGGGCTACCGTGACGTCCCGCTCCTTCATCCGGGCGATCTCCTCCTCACCGGAGAGAACGCAGTGGGCCATGATGGTCCCGCCCAGCGCTCCGCCGAACAGGCCAAAGTGGTCATAGGCATCCCCGTAGCAGCTGGACCAGGGGCACAGCTGCTGCACCCACTCCACCTCCCCCCGGTTCTCCGAGAGGTGGGACTGCACCGGCAGCTCCCACGCCCGCCGCAGCTCTCCCAGCCCGGAGAGCAGCTCGTCGGTGCAGGAGGGGATGAAGCGGGGCGTCAGAATGGGGCGGGTGCGGCGGTACTTTCCCCTGGTCTCCTCCAGCCAGGCCGCTGTATCCCGCAGGGAGCCGGCGGCGGAGGACTCCCGCAGCGCTTCCGGCGCGTTGCGGTCCATGTTCACCTTGCCCACCATAGTGATGAGGCCGGACGCCTCCAGCTGGTCCATCAGCTCCTCCGTGGCCGGGACGTGGCGGGTGGCGAAAACACAGGCCCGGCTATTGGGGCCCCGCCGCATCTCCTCCACAAAGCGCCGGTAGGCCGCGGCGGCGTAGTCCTCGTCAGCGTAGCGGGCCTCCTCCGGGAAGGCCCGCTGGTCCAGCCAGTCCAGCAGCTCCAGGTCCAGCCCCAGCCCCCGGAAGGTGTACTGGGGCGCGTGGACGTGGAGGTCCACCAGCCCGGGGATGACCAGCTTTCCGGTGTAGTCCAGCACGGGCAGGCCCGCATACCGCTCCGGAAGTGCCCGGAACACCCCCTCCCACACGCCGTCCACACAGACCAGCCAGCCGTCCGGCACTCCGGCGGTGGTATACCGGTCTATGCTGTAACAGAGGTCGCCCTTCAACACAAAGGTTTGGCCGTTCATGTCTCCTGCTCCTTTCCCTTACTAGAACAAAAAGCTGCCGCAAACGCCGCCAGCACTCCCGCAAAGGCGCTTGCGGGAAATGATAGGCGGCTGTTTCCGGCAGCCGGTAGAGACACCCAACCGATTTTGGGCCTATATCACTTCCATGGGACGGCCCCCTGTTTGGAGGCCATTGCATACCATATCACGTCCCGTCCGGTTTGTCAATCTCCGGTCAATAGAGAGCCAGACGGCGGCGGCTCTGCCCGGGCAGGAAACCCATCCGGCCCAGAATCGGGAGCAGGGCGCCGAAGAGGACCACCAGCATCACGGTCTGGACCGGAAGCATTATGGTATTTTTGATCGCACTGGTGGTCATGTAGTAGAGATAGCCCTGGCTGGAGAGGATGGCGCTCCACAGGCTGCCCAGGAACACATTGAGTACATTGGTGCACAGCTTGGCCAGGAAGATGCGGGCCACCGTGACCCGGGTGCGGTAGAGAAACAGGGCGTAGATCAGGTTGCCCAGCATGGTGGTCAGGGCGTAGCCCGGGAAATAAGCCCCCTGGGGATGGAGGAAAAAGGAGATGGTGTCCTCCGCAAAGCCAAACACCAGGCCGGTCACCGGCCCGCACACCGCCGAGCACAGGGACCGGGCCAGAAAGCCCCAGCTCACCCGGGCGCTGTACAGGTCGGTCACGTCGATGCGGATGGAGGGCACATGGGACAGGGCCACGCAGGCGGCGATCATCAGGGCGGCGAAGCACAGGGTGCGCACCTGGCGGAAATCCCGGACCGCGCCGGCCCAGTAGGCCCTGGAAAAGGGCGTGGCGTAGAGGGTCGAACTGAAATTGGGCATAAAAAGACCTCCTTCTGTTTTGGCAGTCCGCGAAAGGCGGAAATGCCGCACAGAGGGAGGGCCCGCGCCGTCCCGGTATGCGGCAGCGGGATGCGGGGCACGCACTGCAAGCCCTTCGGCTTTTCGTCCGGCGGACAACTCCCCGTCCCGCCGGCACTGGACCCCTTCCGGGGTGCTGCACGCATGCTCCTACTCTGCCTTGGAGGCTATTATACTCCTTTTTTCCCCGGGATACAATGGCCGGCGGCGAATTTTTCGCCGCCGGCCAAGCTGACTTCAGAAAAGCCTCGCAGAGTTTCGCGCCCGCAGGCGCGAAATAAATTCAAAACCCGTTTTTTCCAGGGACTGTGCCTTGGAAAAAACACTTCTTGGCCCGCAAACGTACGGACGGACCCTCTCACGCGGGCCCGCACGTGCGCTGCCGCGGGCCGCAACTCTCTTCGGCAAAGCGGCTTTGCCACTTTGCCGAACTTATTCCACCGTCACGCTCTTAGCCAGGTTCCGGGGCTTGTCGATGTCGCAGCCCCGCATCAGCGCCACATAGTAGGCGAACAGCTGCAGGGGCACCACGTCCAGAGAGGGCAGGAGCATGGGGTGGGTGTCGGGCACTGCAAACACGTGGTCTGCCGTCTTTTCCATGTCCGCCTTCCGGCTCTCGGTGGTCAGGCCAAGGATGTCCGCCCCCCGGCTCTTCACCTCCACCACGTTGCTCATCAGCTTCTCAAAGAGCTTGCCGTAGCTGGCCAGGGCCACCACCAGGGTGCCCGGCTCGATGAGGGAGATGGTACCGTGCTTGAGCTCCCCGGCGGCGTAGGCCTCCGAGTGGATGTAGGAGATCTCCTTGAGCTTCAAAGAGCCCTCCATGCCCACGGCGTAGTCGATGTTGCGGCCGATGAAAAAAATGGAGGCATGATTGAAGTAGAGGGAGGCCGCGTACTGGATCTCCTCCTTCCGCTCCAGGATCCGCTGGATCTTGTCCGGGATACGCTGAAGTTCGTCCAGGATGCCGGTGTACTCCTCCCGGCCGATGGTGCCAAGCTTCTGGGCAAAGTAGAGCCCGATGAGGTACACCACCGCCAGCTGGGTGGAGTAGGCCTTGGTGGTGGCCACGGCGATCTCCGGCCCGGCCCAGGTGTAGAGCACATCGTCCGACTCCCGGGCGATGGTGGAACCCACCACGTTTACGATGGAGAGCACCCGGGCCCCCAGCCTGCGGGCCTCCCGCAGGGCGGCCAGGGTGTCGATGGTCTCGCCGGACTGGGAGATCACCAGGGCCAGGGTCTTATCGGTCACGATGGGGTCGCAGTAGCGGAACTCGGAGGCCAGGGTCACCTCCACGCTCTTGCGCAGCAGGCGCTCCAGGGTGTACTTGGCCGCCATGCCCACGTGGTAGGAGGAGCCGCAGGCGATGATGTACAGCCGGTCCATATCCCCCAGGAACTCCTCGCCGATGTCCAGCCCCTCCAGCACCACCCGGCCGTTCTGAATGCGGGGGGAGATGGTGTCCCGGAAGGCCTTGGGCTGCTCCATGATCTCCTTCATCATGAAGTGCTCATAGCCCCCCTTCTCGGCGGCCGAGATCTCCCAGTTCACCTGGTGGTGCTCCTTCTCCACCGGCAGCAGATAGGGGTGGCTGTACACCTGGATGCCGTCCCGGGTGAGCACGGCGATCTCCCCGTCGTCCAGATAGCACACGTCCCGGGTGTACTTGATGACGGCGGTGACATCGCTGGCCAGGAAGTTGAACCCGTCCCCGTAGCCCAGGATCAGCGGGCTGTCCTTCCGGGCGGCGATGAGCTGGTCCGGGCAGTCGGCGCAGATCACCCCCAGGGCGTAGGCCCCCTCCACCCGGTGGAGGACCTTGGTCAGGGCCTCCATCACGTCGCCCCGGTAGTAGTACTCCAGCAGGTGGGCCACCACCTCGGTGTCGGTCTGGGAGGTGAACTTGACCCCCTTGGCCTCCAGGACCTCCCGGATCTCCACATAGTTCTCGATGATGCCGTTGTGGACCACGGCGAAGCGGCCGTCGCCGCTCACCTGGGGGTGGGCGTTCACATCCGAGGGCTCCCCGTGGGTGGCCCAGCGGGTGTGGCCCAGGCCTACGGTCCCGTGGACGTCCGCCCCGCCGTGGACCAGGTCGGAGAGCACCTGGAGCCGGCCCTTGGCCTTGACCACCCGCAGGCCGTCCTCCCGGGACCACACGGCGATGCCCGCCGAATCATAGCCCCGGTACTCCAGCCGGGAGAGGCCCTCCAGCAGAATGGGGGCCGCCTCTTCCCTGCCGATATATCCTACAATGCCGCACATAGGCGTTTCCTCCTCTTATGGTTCCTGCGCGGGGGTGTCTCCACCGCACAAAAGCAAAGCCGTCGCCCGCAGGGGCTTTCCCCTTGGGCCTCATTTGGTTGAACAGGCATTATTATAGCACCCCGGCCCTGTCAATCGCAAGCTAAATCACGCACAAAGAGGGAAACCGCGGGGGCCGGCGTTTTGACGCGCCGCCCCCCGCGGTTTCCCGGACTCCCGATCCCATCAGCTGCCCTGGCCGCCCATGGCCTGGTCAAAGTGCTCGTTGATCTGCTTGGTGAACTCCATG
>DVHW01000279.1 GCA_018711785.1 Candidatus Galloscillospira excrementavium | reverse complement strand
TTTTGGGCACGCCGGACGGGGAGCAGGTCATCTGCCGGGGCTGTGGGAAGGAGATCCCAAACCCGAAGACATGAGGCGGGTGAGTGCGAGATACTAAGGCATGGAACGTGGCTGCGCCGGTTGGCTGTTGCCATGGACCTTTTTTCACTATAGAGGAACAGGAAAACGCCCGGGCGGCCCATGGGCCGCCCGGGCGTTCTTCTGTTCTAGTCGGGAAAATCCAGCACATCGCCGGTGCGGAGGGGGTGGATGCGCTCCGGCCGCTGGGCCTGGAGCAGGGCGAAGGCGGGCGCGCCGGTGCAGTGGCCGGTGTAGACCTGCTCCACCCCCAGCTCATCGGTGAGCCAGCGGGCCAGGTTCTTCACAATGCCCGGCTCCACCCCCAGGGTGGCGGTGCCCCCGGAGCCCATCAGGTGGAAGCCCCCCAGGAGGGCCAGGACCTTCTGCCCGGGGAAGCGGGCGAGGAGGTCCTTTACGATGCAGCCCGCCCCGGCGTGGCAGCAGGAGTTCATCACCACCAGCCCGCCCGGGGTCTCGGCCACCAGGGACTGCTCGCTTTTCACCGCGTCGGGCACCAGGTGGAGGCCGGGCAGGATCTCCCGTGGGCCATCGGAGAGGTCAAAGCGGGCCCCGTACTCCTCCCGCAGGGCGGGGGACACACCGATGTAGCGCCGCCCCTCCCCCTCTCCGAAGTACTCCGGCTCCCACACGGCGGGGCGGGCGTACACCGGCGCGGCGGGATTGAGGGCCAGGAAAGCCCCCAGCCCGTCGGCGTGGTCGTAGTGGCCGTGGGAGAGGACGGCCAGCTCCACCCCCGTCAGGTCCACCCCCAGGGCAGCGGCGTTCTGGACGAACCGGCCCGAGGACGCCCCGTCCAGCAGGACGCTGTGTCCCCGGTAGGACAGGTGGAGGGACAGGCCGTGCTCGTGGAGCAGGCCGGCGGGGGAGGTATTCTCCATCAGAACTGTGACGCGCATGGGGCGCCTCCTTTCCGGTTCAGGTGCGGGCCACCCGCTCCCGGGTGATCTGGAGCAGGGCGTCCCGCAGGGCGTCTGCGTCGGCAAAGGTGTTTTCCGGGGAGAAGGAGATGCGCAGCACCCCGGTCAGCACCCCCTTCGGAAGGCCCAGGGCGGCGAACACGTGGCTGGGCTTGCCCCGGTGGCAGGCCGAGCCGGAGGAAACGCAGATGCCCCGGTCGGAGAGGGCGCGCACCAGCATCTCGCTGGGGTAGCCGGGCAGGCTCACCGCGCAGATGTGGGGGGCGTCCCCGGGGCTCACCACCACCAGGCCGGGGACGGCGGAGAGGGCCTCCAATGCGTACTCCTTCACCCGGCGGATCTGCTCCGGCCACGCCCCTGACCAGGCAGAGCAGGCGGCGGCAAAGGCGGCGATCTGGGCGGTGGGCTCGGTGCCCGGCCGCAGGCCGGACTCCTGGCCCCCGCCGTAGAGCATGGGCCGGAGCTTGAGTCCCTTCCGGATGTACTGGGCCCCGATGCCCTTGGGGGCGCGGACCTTGTGGCCGCTGATGGTCAGCAGGTCCACCCCCAGGCCGGCGGGGGTGAAGGGGACCTTCAAAAAGGCCTGGACCGCGTCGGTGTGGAAGAGGATGTCCCGGTCAAAGGCCTTCACCGCCGCGGCGGCCTCGGCCACCGGCTGGAGGGTGCCCAGCTCGTTGTTGACCAGCATCATGCTCACCAGCACGGTGTCCGGCCGGAGGGCGGCCTTCAGCTCCTCCACCGGCACGTGGCCGGTGCGGTCGGGCTTGAGGTAGGTCACCTCCCAGCCCTGCCGGGCCAGATCTCTCATGGGCTCCAGCACGGCGGCGTGTTCGATGGCGGTGGTGATGAGGTGCCTGCCCCGGCGCTTCCCGTGCTCCACCGCGGCCCGGATGGCCCAGTTGTCCCCCTCGGTGCCGCAGGAGGTGAAGCAGAGCTCCTCCGGAGCGCAGCCCAGGGCGGCGGCCAGGGTGGCGCGGTGGGTTTTCAATGCCGCCGCGGCCTCCCGGCCGGCGGCGTAGCCGGAGGAGGGGTTGCCGAAGCCGGACTCCATGGCCTCGGCGGCGGCGGAGACCGCCTCGGGGCAGACCCGGGTGGTGGCGGCGTTGTCCAGATAGATCAAATGGGTTCACCTCTTATCAATAGCCCCATTGTAATGCCCGGGGAGCAGAAAGTCAATGGAAGGGCGGAGAATGACTTGACAGGGAAGGGGAACACTAGGTATAGTAGTGGTGTCCCGAACGAAAGATGGAAAGGAGCGTATTTCCAATGGATAAGTATGTCTGCAGCGCCTGCGGCTATGTGTATGACCCCGCGGTGGGCGACCCCGACAACGGCATCGCCCCCGGCACCCCCTTCGAGGACCTGCCCGAGGGGTGGGTGTGCCCCCTCTGCGGCCTGGGCAAGGACGTATTCGAGAAGGAGTAAGCCCCGTTTCCCCTATCAGAGGCATAGGGGAAGGCGGCGAAAGGTCCCCGGCGTCACATAGACGCCGGGGACCTTTTTGTGCGTGTTATACCTCCCGGGTGGGGACGTGCCAGATGTTCTGGGCGTACTCCCGGATGCTCCGGTCGGCGGCGAAGATGCCGCTGCGGGCGATGTTGATGAGGGACATCCGGTTCCAGCGCCGCCGGTCCAGATAGGCCTGGCCGGCCAGGGCCTGGGCGTTGCGGTAGCTCTCAAAGTCGGCCAGGACCATATACTCGTCGGCCGGGCAGCCCACGCCGTAGAGCAGGCGGTTGGCCAGGTCGGCGTAGCTCACCCCGTCCCGGAAGCTCCGGCTCAGGGCGTCCACCGCCGCGCGCAGGTCGGGGTTCTGGAGGTAGTAGTCCCGGGGGTGGTAGCCCTTGTGCCTGAGCTCAGTGACATCGGAGGCGTGGAGGCCGAAGAGGAACATGTTCTCATCCCCCAGCACCTCGTGCATCTCCACGTTGGCGCCGTCCAGGGTGCCGATGGT
>DVHW01000278.1 GCA_018711785.1 Candidatus Galloscillospira excrementavium | reverse complement strand
ACGGGGATGCCGCTGTCCTCGGTGGCCGACTGCATGGCGGTGGCCACCGGGGTGGCCACGCCCACCATCAGGTCCACGCCGTCGGAGATGAAGTTGGCGATGATCTGGTTGAGAACGGTGGCGTCGGCGTTACAGTTGTCGTAGTCCACCTCAAAGGTGACGTTGTGCTCCTCCCCCAGGGCCTCCAGCCGGGTCTGGATGTTGTCCACGATCTGGTTGAGAGAGGCGTCGTCTACATAGTTGCAGATGCCCACCCGGTACACCGTGCCGCCGCTCTGGCTCTCATTTCCGGCCTGGCCGGGGGCGGGGGTGGAGGCGCTGCCGGTGTCGCCGCCGGAGCAGGCGGCGAGGGAGAGGGACAGGGCCATCGCTGCCGCAAGGGAGAGAAGCTTCTTCAGACTAGTCTTTTTCATGGTCAATACCTCCATAGGGGGCCCGCGGGCCCTTGATTTGGTTTGGGCGGTCGATGGAGGGGCCGTTGCCAGCGGCCTTTTCTTGGAAAACAAAAAAATGCCTTTGTCCCCCATGGGACAAAAGCACTTGCTTCTGCGATACCACCCAAATTGACGCTTGCGCGTCCACTCGCTTCACGCACCATCATGCGTGCCCGATGGATAACGGGTGGGAGCCCGTCGGCATCTACTTGGGTCGCCCCGTTCAAGCCGCCCTCCGGAGTCCATTCACACGTCCGCCTCAGGTCCCGCTTCCACTGTCCGGGACTCGCTTTGCATCGGCCGCGGCGGCTACTACTCTCCGTCACTGGTTTGTGCTATGTACTTGTTGTGGTGTATTATACGCGGCGCGGGGCGGTTTGTCAACCCTTTTTTCGCGGGGCGGGCGGCCCTCCGGGTCTGCCCCGCCCCGCAAAATGCCTCTAGCCCGCGCTCCGCCGGCGCAGGAAGGAGAATTTGGTCTCCGAGCACACCACGGCCACAAAGATGCACCCGAAGCCCGCCAGCAGGCGGGGAGTCACCGGGTCGCCGTAGAAGATCACCGAGCAGAGCACCCCGAACACCGACTCCAGGGACAGGAGGATGGCCGCCGAGGCCGGGTCAGACCACACCTGGCCCACGTTCTGGAACAGCAGGGCCACGGTGGTGGCCATCACGGTCAGATAGCCCAGCTGGAAGAGGAGGTCCGGGGTGAAGATGGAGGGGCCGGGGAACTCCTGGGTCAGCAGGCCCAGCGCCCAGGCGTACAGGGCGGCGAAGGCGAACTGGAACACCGTGAGCAGGTAGATGTCCTTCCCCGGGGAGACCTTGGCCACCGCCACGATGTGGGCGGCGTAGAACACCGCGCAGCACAGGGTGAGGGCGTCCCCCGCGTTGACGGTCAGATCCCCGCTGAGGGACACCAGCCCCACCCCGGCCACACAGAGCACCGCCGCCAGGATATTGTACCGGTCGGGCCGCCGCCTGGCCACGGCCCAGTAGAGAAAGGGCACGATGACGCAGTAGACCGCCGTCAGAAAGGCGTTTTTGGAGGGGGTGGTCCGCTCCAGCCCGAAGGTCTGGACCGAGTAGGCCAGAAACAGGAAGCCGCCGATGACCGCCCCCCGCCACAGGTAGTCCGGGGTGAACTGCCGCCACCTCTTCCAGCACACCAGGCCCAGCAGCACCGCGCCGCCGGTGAAGCGGATGGCCAGCAGGTAGAAGGTGGGGATCACGTCCACCGCCCCCTTCATCACGAAGAAGGAGGACCCCCAGATCAGGGCGGCCAGCAGCAGCATGGGCTTGGCCAGGCGGCGCATCAGCCGCTCCTTTCCCGTTCGCTCGTTCATGCTCCGTATGTACACGCTCTCTTCCGTCTTAAGGTTGTATTACAGCTTGGTCATGTGGGCGGCGGCCGACTTGAGCATCAGCCGCTTGGTGCCCACGTTGTCGAAGGCGATCTCGATGAGGGCATCGCCCCCCATGGGCTGGAGGCTGAGGACCATGCCCTTGCCGAAGGCGCTGTGCTTGACCATGTCCCCCTTCTGGAAGGCCCAGGCGGCGCCCTTGGCGGCAGAGCCCGCCCCGCCGGAGCCCGACGGGGCGCCGCCCATGGACCAGCCCGGGTCCAGATGGCGGCGCTGGGGCCGCCTGCGGGGCTCCCAGGTGCCGAAGGAGCCGGAGAGGGACTCCTCGCTCTCCTCCCGGTGCTCCGAGCGCAGTCCCCGGCCCGACTTCTCCAGCAGCTCCGCCGGCACCTCTCCCACAAAGCGGGAGGGCCGGTTGGCGCTGGTGCGGCCGAAGAGCATCCGCTGGGCGGCGCAGGTGAGGTAGAGCTTCTCCTTGGCCCGGGTCATGGCCACGTAGCACAGCCGGCGCTCCTCCTCCATCTCCTCCGGCTCCCCGATGGAGCGCATGCCGGGGAAGATGCCCTCCTCCATGCCCACCACGAACACCACCGGGAACTCCAGGCCCTTGGCCGAGTGCATGGTCATCATGACCACGCAGTCCTCGCTGGGGTCGTGGCTGTCCAGGTCGGTATAGAGGGCGATCTCGTCCAAAAAGCCCGCCAGGGAGGGCTCCTCGGCGTTCTCCAGGTAGCCGTTGATGGAGGTGAGCAGCTCCCGCACGTTCTCCAGCCGGGTGCGGTCCTCCACCGTGTTCTTCTGCTCCAGCATGACGGCGTAGCCGGTACGGGCCACGACCTCCTCGTAGAAGTCGGGCAGGTCCAGCTCCCCGGCCAGCTCGCGCAGGCCGCGGATGAGGTCGGCAAAGGCCGCCAGCTTGCCCGCCGCCTTCTGCAGCTCCGGGTATGCCCGGGCGGAGGAGACCACCTCCCACAGGCTCCGCCCCTCCGCCGCGGCGATGGCCTGGGCCCGCTCCACGGTGGTGGCGCCGATGCCCCGGGGCGGGTTGTTGATGATCCGGGTCAGGCGCAGGTCGTCATTGGGGTTATTGACCACGCAGAGATAGGCCAGCATGTCCTTGACCTCCGCCCGGTCAAAAAAGCGGATGCCGCCGATGATGCGGTAGGGGATGCCGTTTCGCTTGAAGGCCTGCTCCACTTGGTTGGACTGGGCGTTCATCCGGTAGAGCACCGCGTGGTCCCGCCACTGCCGCCCCTGGGAGAAGCCGGTGAGGATCTGGGCGGCCACATACTGGGCCTCGTCGTGCTCGTTCATGGCGGTGTAGAAGTGGATCTTCTCCCCCTCCGGGTGGTCGGTCCACAGCTCCTTGCCCTTGCGGCCCAAGTTGTTGCGGATGACGGCGTTGGAGGCGGCCAGGATGTTGCCCGTGGAGCGGTAGTTCTGCTCCAGGCGGATGACCCGGGCCCCCTTGTACTGCCCCTCAAAGGAGAGGATATTCTCGATGG
>DVHW01000277.1 GCA_018711785.1 Candidatus Galloscillospira excrementavium | reverse complement strand
GGTAGCCCTGGTCCCGGTAGTACTCGGCGATGGTCATGCCGGTGTAGACCGACGCCTCCCGGGCGGCCACAGGCATATTGGAGGTGTTGGCGATGAGGATGGTGCGGTTCATCAGGGGCTGGTGGCTCTTGGGGTCCAGCAGCTCGGAGAACTCCTCCAGGGCCTGGGTCATCTCATTGCCCCGCTCGCCGCAGCCCAGGTAGACGATGATGTCGGCGTCCGACCACTTGGCCAGCTGGTGCTGGGTCATGGTCTTGCCCGCGCCGAAGGGGCCGGGGATGGCGGCAGCGCCCCCCTTGCCGATGGGGAAGAGGGTGTCGATGATGCGCTGCCCGGTGATGAGGGGCCGGTCGATGGGCAGGCGCTGGGCCATGGGACGGGGGGTGCGGATGGGCCAGCGCTGGGAGAGCTTGAGGGAGTGGACCCGGCCCTGCTCGTCGGTGAGCTCCACCAGGGTGTCCTCCACGGTGTACTGCCCGCTGGGGGCCGCCTTTGTCACCGTGCCGCCCACCCCCGCGGGGAGGATGCAGCGGTGGAGGATGAGGGAGGTCTCCGGACACTGGGCATAGAGCGCGCCGGGGGAGAGAACGTCCCCCTCCTTGACCGTGACGGTCACATCCCATTTCTTCTCCAGGTCCAGGGCGGGGAGGTTGAGGCCCCGGCTGATGAAGGGGCCGCTCTTCTCCTCGATGACCCGGAGGGGGCGGGCGATGCCGTCAAAGATATTGGAGAGCAGGCCGGGCCCCAGGAGAATGGACATGGGCTCGCCCTGGGAGACCACGGTCTGCCCGGGGGCGAGGCCGGTGGTGTCCTCGTAGACCTGGACGGTGGTCAGGTCGGACTGGACCCCCACCACCTCGCCGATGAGGCCCTCGTCCCCCACAGTTACCATGTCCATCATGGCCAGGCCCCGGCCCCCCTTGACGGTGACCACAGGGCCGTTGACGCCGTAAATTCTGTAATCAGGCTGATTCATACGCATAACGTCCTTTTCGGAGAATCGGAGTTATTCCTCCTCCAGCTCGTCGGAGAGGGAGAGGCCGAACAGCTCGGCAAAGTGCCCGTTCAGCTCGGCCAGGGCGGTGTCGAAGGTGGAGTCCAGGTAGAGCCCCAGCTCCAGAGACTGGGCGATGAGGCCACCCAGGGCGAATGAACCCTCTTCGAAGTGGATGTGCACCTCCGGCGCGGAGGCGGCCAGCTCCCCGGCCCGGGCCATGTCGGCCGGGCGGAGAAAGACGGTCACGTCCTCGGCGCCGCCGAGGGCGGTGAGGGCCTCGTGGAAAAGGGTGTTGAGCCGGGCAGCGTACTCCTGGGTGGCGGTGTAGGCGGCAATGCGGTCGGCCACAGCGGAAAAGACCTCCCGGGCGATCTCCTCCCGGCGGAGGTAGAGCTTGTGCTTGTTCTCCAGCATGTGGCGGGAGACCTCCCGGCCGGACTCGCTTTTGATGCGCTCCACCTCGCCGTGGATGTAGCGGTATACCTCGGTGAGGATGCGGTCCTCAGAGTCGCGGTACGCCTTGTCCCGCTTGGCAGTTACCTCGTCCAGGGCCTGTCTGGCCTCGGCGGTGGCCTGGGAGAGGATGGCGGCGGTAAAGCGGTCCAGCTTTTGCTTCAATTCAGGCATGGAAGCACCTCCATGGGTCAGGGTAAGGCGGTCACAGCTTGACGCCGATGGCCTCCCGGATGTAGCGGGTGATGGAGTCAGAGGAGCGGCCGGCGCTGTGCCGGTCGGGGATCTCCACCACCAGCGGGGTGTGTGCGGTGAGCTTGAGGGGGGCGATGAGGTCGGCACATTGCCGGGCCAGACGTTCAGTGACCAGAAGTACGCCGATCTCCGGGTCGGCAGCGGCCTTCTGGACGGCGGCGCGGATCTCGCCCTCCTCCCGGACCACCACCCCCTCGATGCCCGCTAGACGCAGGCCCACCTGGGTGTCGATGCTGTCGGTGATGACAAAATACTTCATACGAGCGCCCCCAGGCTGTGGGATCAGGTGAACAGGAGCAGCAGGGCCACGATCAGGCCGTAGAGGGCCACACCCTCGGCCAGGCCCACGAAGATCAGCGCTTTGCCGAAGGCCTTGTCGTTCTCGCTGATGGCGCCCAGAGCGGCCGAGGCGGAGGAGGCCACGGCGATGCCGCCGCCGATGCCGGAGAGGCCCACAGCCAGGGCGGCGCCGATGTACTTCAGACCCATCATCAGACCGTCAGACGAGGCGGCCGCCGCGTCCGCAGCGGCTCCGGCGGCCGAGGCGCTGCCGGTGAAGCCCAGCACCGTGGCCAGGACGAACATGGCGCAGAAGGAGACAATGTTGCTCCACAGGGCCCGGCGGGCCTTGCGGCCGGTGTACTTGCGGAAGCCGGCCAGGAACAGGGGGGTGAAGACGGCCAGGGTGGCCAGGAGCAGGAAGAGTGCGTTCATGTTAATAACCTCCAGATACGAACGAGTTGAATCACGAGGGCGGGCCCTCAGGAACCAGTGTGCTCTGCATAATTGATGACTTTGGGGGAGAAGGGGATGCCGCCGTCGTCGTAGAAGCGGCCGAAGAGCTCGTAGAACTCCAGACGCAGGGCCTGGATGCCCACCAGCAGCCCCTCGAAGCCCATGACAAAGGCATTGCCCAGCACCATGACGATGACGCCGCCCGGACTGAGGGGGTCCAGCCCTCCGGCCATGCCGGCCAGGGTCTGCACCACCAGCATCAGCCCCACGTGGGTGATGGCGTAGGCGCCCACCCGCAGGAAGGAGAGGGTGTTGGTGAGGAAGGACAGGCAGGTCTCAAACAGTTCGAAGAACCCGGTGACCAGCAGGGAGCCCAGCTTGACCTCCCGCCAGGCGGGATCTCGGGCCGCCAGGAGGGACAGGGGCTCCTTGAGCAGGATGAGGACCAGGGGCAGCACCAGCACCGGCAGCACATAGGCCGGCACGAACAGGTTCACGCCCAGCAGCAGGGTGCACACCGCGGCGATGATGAGGCCCAGGTAGAACACCATGCCCGCCAGGCCGTTGGGGCCGAAGAAGATCTTCTCGAAGTTGTGCTGACGAACGCCGTTGATGATGTTGAGCACCATGACGAAGGCCAGCATGAACACGCCCATGGCGATGGAGAAGATGAGCAGGGTCATGACGTTGCTGGCGCCGGGGATGAGGTACTCGCTCTCCTCGGCCAGGATCTTGAAGCCGGGGAGGATGTCCTCAATGCCGAACACGCTGCCGTAGATGCAGCCGAACACGGCGGCGGACAGGCCGCAGCAGGTGATGATATTGCCCAGCCACATCTTTTTCCACTTGGCCAGCACAAAGCCGATCAGGGCCAGACCCAGGCCCTGGCCCAGGTCGCCGAACATGATCCCGAAGAAGAGGCAGTAGGTGATGGCCATGAAGATGGACGGGTCCAGCTCATTGTAGGCGGGCAGACCGTACATTTCCAGGAAGGGCTGGAACACCCGGCCCAGGAAGCTGTTTTTCAGCTTGGTGGGAGGGACCACCGAGGGGGAACTCTCAGCGATATCCTTGGCGTCGTCCACCACGCAGGAGACCTGGGAAAACGTGCCGGTCAGATTTGCTGCAAATGCCTCTGCCTCGCTCTTGGGGACCCAGCCCATGAGATAGAAGGTCTCCCGGGAGTGGGCGGCATACCGCCGCAGTTCATGGGAGTCGTTTTGATAGCGCAGGAAGCTGTACGCCGAGAGAAGGCCATCGTGCTCCCGGGTCCGCAGAGCGGCGAGCTCCTCCACCACTGCTTGGGCATCGGACTCAGCACGGTCGGCCCGGGCGGCGAGAGCGGCCATGGCTTCGTCCGCCGACCCGTCGGCCTCCTCGCTGATGTTGATGCGGGTGAAGTGGAGGGAGGCAAAGAGGGAGTCCACCCGCTTGCGGGCTGCCTTGGTGGTGAAATAGACCCCGTAGACCAGTTTGGGACCCAGATTGGTGGGGAAGAAGAGCAGGTCCTCCTGGTCGTTCAGGCTCTCCTGAAAGGAGTCGTAGGTCTCCCGGGGCAGATAGCCGTACCGGAAGCGGACAAAATCCATGCTCCACAGCTCCCCCAGGTCGGCGGCCACGCCCTTCAGGTTCTGGAGCTGGGAGACCACCTCCCGCTCGTCCCGGGCGCTCTGGAGCAGCTTGTCCCGCCGGGCGGCCAGGTCGTTGACCTTCTTCTCCAGCTCATCAAAGTAGCAGGAAAAGGCGTCGATGTCCATGGGCTTGCCCTCAAAGGGGGAGAACTCCAGGGGTATGCCCACCTCGTCGGCCACCTGTTCGGCCCGGCGGAGCAGGTTGGTGTAGGGGTTGGCGGCATCGAAGGGCCGCAGCCCTTTGATCTGCCCCATGAAGTGGATGGCGTTTTCCGGATGGAATGCCCGGCCGATGACGCAGGTGCGGACCACGGCGTCGAACTGTTCCAGCGGTCCGGCCACGGTGAGCATGCTCATCTGGACGACTGACATGTCTGGTCATCTCCTTTGGTGGAGGCGGCAGTGCCGCCTCAGGTTTCGCCGATCAGGCGGGCGAAGGAGTCGTCATAGGGTACGCCGTATTTGACTGACTCGATGACATTCACCAGGGCCTGGAACTCCAGCTCCTTGATGTTCAGGTAGGATACGGCGGTGTAGATGGAGGGGGAGGCGGTGAGCAGCTGCTTTTTGTTGAACAGATAGAAGGCCCGGCGGTAGTAGTCCTCCACCTCGTCCACCGAGAT
>DVHW01000276.1 GCA_018711785.1 Candidatus Galloscillospira excrementavium | reverse complement strand
CGACATCACCAAGATCATTGCGGCCATCACCAAGGCCAACGACACCGTGGAGGAGAGCGCCCGGATGACCCCGGTGCAGATCCGGCGCATCGCCGAGGCGGTGGAGCTGAGCTGTCAGAGGATGAACCGCTCCCCCTCGGTGGAGGAGATCCAGGACGCGGTAGAGCACCAGATCATGGCCCACGGGGCCTTTGAGGTGGCCAAGAACTACATCACCTACCGCTACACCCGCTCCCTGGTGCGCAAGAGCAACACCACCGACGACAAGATCCTCAGCCTTATTGAGTGTGACAACGAGGAGGCCAAGCAGGAGAACGCCAACAAGAACCCGGTGGTCAACTCCACCCAGCGGGACTACATGGCCGGCGAGGTCTCCCGGGACATCAGCGAGCGCATCCTGCTGCCCCAGGACATCGTGGAGGCCCACCGGGAGGGTATCATCCACTTCCACGACACCGACTACTATGCCCAGCACATGCACAACTGCGACCTGGTGAACCTGGAGGACATGCTCCAGAACGGCACCGTCATCACCGGCACCCTGATCGAGCGGCCCCACAGCTTCTCCACCGCCTGCAACATCGCCACCCAGATCATCGCCCAGGTGGCCTCCAACCAGTATGGCGGCCAGTCCATCTCCCTGGCCCACCTGGCCCCCTTTGTGGACGTGAGCCGGAAGAAGATCCGCGCCCTGGTGGAGCAGGAGATGGCCGAGATCGGCGTTCAGCCCGGGGAGGAGCAGATCCGCGCCATGGTGGAAAAGCGCCTGCGGGACGAGGTGCGCCGGGGGGTGCAGACCATCCAGTACCAGGTCCTGACCCTCCTGACCACCAACGGGCAGGCCCCCTTTGTGACCGTGTTCATGTACCTGGGGGAGGCCAAAAACGAGCAGGAGAAGGCCGACCTCGCCCTCATCATCGAGGAGACCCTGGAGCAGCGCTACCAGGGGGTCAAGAACGAGGCCGGCGTGTGGATCACCCCCGCCTTCCCCAAGCTTATCTACGTGCTGGAGGAGGAGAACATCCACCCCGACTCCCCTTACTACTACCTGACCCGCCTGGCCGCAAAGTGCACCGCCCGGCGGATGGTGCCCGACTACATCTCCGCCAAGAAGATGCTGGAGCTCAAGGGCGACGTGTACACCTGCATGGGCTGCCGGTCCTTCCTCACCCCCGACCGCTTCACCGACGCGGGCATCGGCAACATCGCCAACGCCGGCAACTACGAGCCGGGCAAGCACAAGTACTACGGCCGGTTCAACCAGGGCGTGGTCACCATCAACCTGCCCGACGTGGCCCTCTCCTCCGGGGGCAACCTGGACAAGTTCTGGAAGATCTTCGACGACCGGCTGGAGCTGTGCCACCGGGCCCTTATGTGCCGCCACGAGCGGCTCAAGGGCACCTTGTCCGACGCGGCCCCCATCCTCTGGCAGTACGGCGCCTGCGCCCGGCTCAAGAAGGGGGAGCCCATCGACAAGCTGCTCTACAACGGCTACTCCACCATCTCCCTGGGGTACGCGGGGCTCTATGAGTGCGTCAAGTACATGACCGGCAAGAGCCACACCGACCCCGCCGCCACCCCCTTCGCCCTCCAGGTCATGGAGCACATGAACGACGCCTGCAAGAAGTGGAAGGCGGAGAGCAACATCGACTTCTCCCTCTACGGCACCCCCCTGGAGTCCACCACCTACAAGTTCGCCAAGTGCCTCCAGCGCCGCTTCGGGGTCATCGAGGGCATCACCGACAAGGGCTACATCACCAACAGCTACCACGTCCACGTCACCGAGCCCATCGACGCCTTCTCCAAGCTGAAGTTCGAGTCCCAGTTCCAGGCCCTCTCCCCCGGCGGCGCCATCAGCTATGTGGAGGTGCCCAACATGCAGAACAACCTGGAGGCGGTGCTCCAGGTGATGAGGTTCATCTACGACAACATCATCTACGCCGAGCTCAACACCAAGTCGGACTACTGCCAGGAGTGCGGCTGGGACGGGGAGATCGAGATCGTGGAGGAGCAGGGTAAGCTGGTCTGGCGCTGCCCCAAGTGCGGCAACACGGACCAGGACAAGATGAACGTGGCCCGGCGCACCTGCGGCTACATCGGCACCCAGTTCTGGAACCAGGGCCGCACCCAGGAGATCCGGGACCGGGTCATGCACCTGTGAGGCGGTATGTACTACGGAGAGATCAAGCACTGTGACATCGCCAACGGCGAGGGGGTGCGGGTCACCCTCTTCGTTTCGGGCTGCACCAACCGCTGCAAGAACTGCTTCCAGCCCCAGACCTGGGCCTTTGACTACGGGCAGCCCTTTACGGCCGAGACCGAGGAGGTGCTGCTGGACCTGCTCTCGCCGGACTACATCAACGGACTGACTCTGCTGGGGGGCGAGCCCTTCGAGCCGGAGAACCAGCGGGCCCTGCTGCCCTTCCTCCGCCGGGTGCGGGCGCGGTATCCCGGCAAGACCATCTGGAGCTACACCGGTTTCACCTACGAGGAGCTCCTCACCCCGGGCAGCCGCCCCCGGTGCGAGGCCACCGATGAGCTGCTCTCCCTGCTGGACGTGCTGGTGGACGGCCGGTACGTGGAAGAACTCAAGGACATCTCCCTGCGCTTCCGGGGCAGCTCCAACCAGCGGCTCATCGACCTCGCCGCCACCCGCCGGGACGGGGCGGTCCGCACCCTGCCCGAGCGGGAGTGAGGTCGGAGCGAAAATTTTACCGCTGATAATCCGCGGCGCAAAGGGCCAACCTAGGGGTGGAAAAGGGGGCTTTTTGTCATGGACGCGGAGGGCCTTTGGCGATTGTTCTGGACCACGGGCCTCCCGGAGGCCTACCTCCTGGCCCGCCTGCTCCGGCGGGCGGAGGAGGAGGCAGGGGAGCCCAAATCAGCATAAGAGACCGCCGGGGCGCGCTGCGCCCCGGCGGAGCTCCATTTGACTACATAGCCGGGAGGCGGCGCATATGCTCATCACGACCCAGGGCCTGGTGCTCCGGGAGGTCAGCTACAAGGAGTCGGACAAGATTCTCACCGTCCTCACCCGGGACCTGGGCAAGCGGACGGTGAAGGCCCGGGGCTGCCGGAAGAAGAGCAGCCCCTTGGCGGCCTCCGCCCAGCTGCTGGTCTGGTCGGACATGACCCTCTTCGAGTATCGGGACCACCTCACCCTGAACGAGGGCAGCTCCCTGGAGCAGTTCTGGGGGGTGCGGGAGGACATTGAAAAGCTCGCCCTGGGCTCCTACTTTGCCGAGGCGGCCGAGGCAGTGGCCGAGGAGGGGGTGCCCAACCCGGGGCTGTTGTCCCTCGTGCTCAACTCCCTCTATGTCCTGGACAAGCTCCATAAGCCCCTGGCGCTGGTGAAGGCAGCCTTTGAGCTGAAGCTGCTGTGCCTGTCCGGGTATGAGCCCCTGCTGGACGCCTGCGCGGTGTGCGGCGCGGCCGAGCCGGACGAGCCCCGGCTGAACCTGAGCGAGGGGGTGCTCCACTGTGCCCGCTGCCGCTCCGGGGTGGGGGACGGGGTCTCCATGCCCCTGGACAGGGGGAGCCTGGCGGCCATGCGTCATGTGGCCTGCGGGGACCCGAAGCGGCTGTTCTCCTTTTCCGTGGGTCCGGAGAGCCTGCGCCTGCTGGAGGGCGCCTGCGAGGCCTTCCTGATGACCCAGCTGGAGCGGGGCTTCCGCACACTGGACTTCTATAAGCAGCTCCGCCGACCACAAGATTAGACATTTCCCGCGGAGGGAAAGTTATGCAATGTGACGATTGACATTTTCAGAGGGAATTTCTATAATGTTAGCCAGACAACGTTAGCTAGGCAACAAAAGAGGAGGGAGATCTAAATGCCCTCTTATGGGGATCTCGGCTTCCACATTCGGGTCATGTTCAACCTGCTCAACCGAAAGGTCTTTGAGCTCACGTCCTCTTCCGATGCGTCGGAGTCCACCGCCCTCCAGGGGCGGCTGATGGGCTACCTCTACAAGCACCGGGAGGAGGACGTTTTTCAGCGGGATCTGGAGCAGGCGTTCCGCATCCGACGCTCCTCCGCCTCCCGCCTGCTCAGCCGGATGGAGGAGCAGGGGCTCATCCGGCGGGAGAGTGTGGCGCAGGACGCCCGGCTGAAAAAGCTGGTCCTGACCGAAAAGGCCATTGCCCTCCACTCCTCGGTGGAGGCGCGCATCCGGAAGATGGAAACCCTGATCTCTGCCGGCCTGACCGAGGAGGAGATGGCCCAGTTCCTGGCTACCGCAGCAAAGATCGAACAGAATCTGTCCTGAACACAGCCGCTCTGCCCGGGCCGCCCTGGAGGGGGCGACCGCTCTCTGACCGGGCAAGCTCCGCGAGCGGACTGGAGTCAAAACGCAAGGAGGAAGCGCTATGATCAAACGCCTGACTGCCTGTATCGGCGAATTCAAACGAGACACCATCCTGACGCCGATTTTTGTCATTGGAGAGGTGGCCTTCGATGTCCTGATCCCGATGATGACAGGCAAACTGCTGGATGAGGGCGTCAAGGCCGGCAGTATGGGCCATATTATCCAGTACGGCATCACTGTGGTGGCCATGGCCCTGATTGCCCTTCTGCTGGGCGCCCTGTCCGGCCGCTATGCGGCCCGGGCCTCCACCGGCTTTTCCCGGAACCTCCGCCGGGAGATGTACCGGAATGTTCAGAAGTTCTCGTTTTCCAACATCGACAAGTTTTCCACCGCCGGCATCATCACCCGGCTGACCACCGACGTGACGAACGTGATGATGGCCTTCATGATGATCATCCGGGTGGCGGTGCGCTGCCCCATCATGCTCATCTGCGCGTGGGTGCTGACCTTCACCATCAACCCCCAGCTGGCCCTGATCTTCCTGATCGTGATCCCGGTCCTGGCCCTGGGCCTGCTGTTCATTATGAGCCGTGCCCATCCCATCTTTGAAAGGGTGTTCAAAAAGTACGACTGGATGAACAATGTGGTCCAGGAGAACCTGCTGGGCATCCGGGTGGTCAAGTCCTTTGTCCGGGAGGAGCACGAGAAGGAGAAGTTCGGCCGGGTCTCCCAGGAGATCTACCTGGACTTTTCCAAGGCGGAGAAGATCCTGGCCTTCAACGCGCCCCTGATGCAGCTGTGCGTCTCCGCCTGCATCATCACTGTGTCCTGGCTGGGCGCCCACCTCATTGTGGGCGGCACCATGACGACCGGTCAGCTCACCAGCATGTTCAGCTATATCATGATGATCCTGATGAGCCTGATGATGCTCTCCATGGTGGTGGTGATGATCGTTGTGGCCCGGGCCTCTGCCGAGCGGATCACTGAGCTGCTGGCCGAGGAGAGCGACCTGCGCAACGGGCCCAATCCCGTGGAGGAGGTCAAGGACGGCTCCGTGGTCTTTGAGAACGTCAGCTTCAGCTATGCCAATGACCCGGAGAAGGAGTGCCTGAAGAACGTCAACCTGAACATCAAGTCGGGTCAGACCGTGGGCATCCTGGGCGGCACCGGCACCTCCAAGACCACCCTGGTCCAGCTCATCCCCCGGCTCTATGATGTCACCGAGGGCCGGGTCCTGGTGGGCGGCGTGGACGTGCGGGACTACGACATGGAGGCCCTGCGGGAGCAGGTGGCCATGGTGCTCCAGAAAAATGTGCTCTTCTCCGGCACCATCAAGGAGAACCTGCGCTGGGGCGACAAGAACGCCACCGACGAGGAGATGGTCCGGGTCTGTAAGCTGGCCCAGGCCGACCCCTTCATCCAGGAGTTCCCCGACAAGTATGACACTTACATCGAGCAGGGCGGCACCAATGTCTCCGGCGGCCAGAAGCAGCGGCTTTGTATCGCCCGGGCCCTGCTGAAGAAGCCCAAGATCCTCATTCTGGACGATTCCACCTCCGCGGTGGACACCAAGACCGACGCCCTGATCCGCATGGCCTTCCGGGAGGAGATCCCGGACACCACCAAGTTCATCATCGCCCAGCGCATCTCCTCCATCGAGGACGCGGATCTGATCCTGGTGATGGACGGCGGCGTGGTCAGCGCCATGGGCACCCACGAGCAGCTGCTCCAGACCTGCGCAATCTATCAGGAGATCTATGAGTCCCAGACGAAGGGAGGCGGGGAGAATGAATAAGTCAACCGGGACCCCTGTGAAGAAGAGTCATACGGTCCGCCGGCTGATGAGCTATGTGGGCCGGGGCTATATGGCTCTGTTCGTGCTGGTGATCTTCTGTATCCTCGTCAGCGCCATCGCCTCGGTGTCCAGTTCCCTCTTTCTGGGCAATCTGATCGACAACTACATCACCCCCCTGCTGGCCATGGAGACCCCCGATTACAGCGGCCTGGTGCGGGTCCTTCTGATGATGGCCGGGCTGTATATCGTGGGCGCCCTGTGTGCCTTCGCCTACAACCGCCTGATGGTCACCATCTCCCAGGGCGTGCAGAAGCGCATCCGGGACGACCTGTTCAGCCACATGCAGACCCTGCCCATCAAGTACTTTGACACCCACGCCCACGGCGACGTGATGAGCGTCTACTCCAACGACGTGGATACCCTGCGCCAGATGCTCTCCCAGAGCATCCCCCAGGTGATCAACTCCGGCATGATGATCCTGGTCACCTTTGTGAGCATGCTGGCCACCAATCTGGCCCTGACCGGAGTGGTTATCGTGTGCATCATCGGGATGCTCTGCGTCACCCGGTTCCTGGCCGGCCGCAGCGGCCGCTATTTCGTCCGCCAGCAGATGAAGCTGGGCGACCTGAACGGCTACATCGAGGAGATGATCAACGGCCAGAAGGTAGTCAAGGTCTTCTGCCATGAAACCGAGGCCCAGGAGGGCTTCAGCAAGGTCAACGACGCCCTGTTTGAGAGCGCCGATAAGGCCAACAAGTACGCCAACATCCTCATGCCCATCCTCATCAACATCGGCAATGTCCAGTATGTCATCATCGCCATGGCGGGCGGCGCCCTGGCCCTGAACGGCATCGGCGGCGCCATTACTCTGGGCACCATCGCCACCTTCCTCCAGCTCTCCAAGAGCTTTACCAACCCCATCAGCCAGATCTCCCAGCAGATGAACTCGGTGATCATGGCACTGGCTGGCGCCCAGCGCATCTTTGACCTGATGGATGAGCCCTCCGAGGAGGACCACGGCACCGTCACCCTGGTCAATGTGGCCTACGACAAGAATGGCCACCAGCTGGAGGAGACCTCGGCGCGCACGAACCTCTGGGCCTGGAAGGTCCCCCACAATGCCGAAGCCACAATGGTGCCGGTGGAGAAGAAGGACGACGGGACCATCACAGAGCTCCCGGAGCCCGTGGCCGGAGGTGAGCAGACCTGGGCGTGGAAGTACCAGGAGGAAGGCGGAGAGCCCTTCTACCGCCTGATCCAGGGCCCGGTGCGCAATGTGCCGGAAGAGGATTACTACCTCATCAAGCTCACCGGCGACGTGCGGTTTGACCACGTGGATTTCTCCTATGTGGAGGGCAAGACCATCCTCCACGACATCACCCTCTTCGCCAAGCCGGGCCAGAAGCTGGCCTTCGTGGGGGCCACCGGCGCGGGCAAGACCACCATCACGAACCTCATCAACCGCTTCTACGACATCGCCGACGGCAAGATCCGCTACGACGGCATCTCCATCAACAACATCAAAAAGCCCGACCTGCGCCGCTCCCTGGGCATCGTGCTCCAGGACACCAACCTCTTTACCGGCACGGTGCGGGAGAACATCCGCTACGGCAACCTGGACGCCACCGACGAGGAGGTGGAGGCTGCCGCCGTGCTGGCCAATGCCGACGACTTCATCCGCCGCCTGCCCGACGGGTACGACACCATGCTCACCGGCAACGGGGCCAACCTGTCCCAGGGCCAGCGGCAGCTCATCGCCATCGCCCGGGCCGCCGTGGCCGATCCTCCAGTGATGATCCTGGACGAGGCCACCTCCTCCATCGACACCCGGACCGAGGCCATTGTCCAGCGGGGCATGGACGCCCTGATGTCCGGCCGGACGGTGTTCGTCATCGCCCACCGGCTGTCCACGGTGCGCAACTCCGACGCCATTATCGTGCTGGACCACGGCCGCATCATTGAACGGGGCGACCACGAGGACCTCATCGCCCAGCACGGGGTGTACTACCAGCTCTACACCGGCGCTTTTGAGCTGGAATAACGAAAAACCGCCGCCCAGTGGAGGCCCTGCCCCGCTGGGAAACCAGCCCGCCGAACGCATTTTGGACGTTTCGGCGGGCTGGTGCTGTTCAAACGGGCGGTTTTGGTGTATCATATAGGCAACGCAGAAAAGACGAGGTAGTGTTATGACCGACCTGTTTGAAAAATCCATCCACACCCTGGAGCTGCCCCGGGTGCTGGAGCTTCTCTCCGCCCAGGCGGTGACCGAGGAGGGCAAGGCGCGCTGCCTGGCCCTGCGGCCCCTCACCGACGAGGACGACGTACAGCGCCGCCTGGACGAGACCACCGCGGCGGTGGGCCTCATCGCCCTGCGGGGCACCCCGGCCCTCTCCGAGGTGAAGCCGGTGGCGGCCTCCCTCCAGCGGGCCGACATGGGGGGCGCCCTCAACACCCGGGAGCTGCTGGACATCGCTGCCGTCCTCCGCGCCGCCCGGGGGGCCCGGGACTACACCGGGGACGGGGAGGACAGGACCTGCATCGACCACCTCTTCCGCTCCCTGACGGTGAAGCGGGCCCTGGAGGACAAAATCACCGGCTCCATTCTGGGAGAGGGGGAGATCGCCGACGCGGCCAGCCCTGAGCTGGCCGACATCCGGAGGAAGATCCGTGCCACCGCCTCCAAGGTGCGGGACATCCTCCAGCGCATCCTCTCCTCCAACCAGTCCAAGTACCTCCAGGAGTCCATCATCACCCAGCGCAACGACCGGTACGTGGTGCCGGTGAAGTCGGAGCACAAGAACGATATCCCCGGCCTGGTCCACGATGTGTCGGCCTCCGGCTCCACCTTTTTCATCGAACCCATGGGGGTGGTGAAGGCCAACAACGAGCTGCGGGAGCTCCACGCCGCCGAGGAGAAGGAGATCGACCGCATCCTGGCCGCCCTCTCCGCCGAGTGCGCGGCCAGCAAGGAGGACATCCGCCAGGACTACGACCTCCTCATCCTCATCGACGAGATCTTCGCCCGGGGCAGGCTCTCCCTGCGCATGGACGCCGCTGCCCCCCGGCTCGCCCGGCGGGGCATCGCCCTGCGCCGGGCCCGCCACCCCCTGCTGGACCCGGCCAAGGCGGTGGCCAACGACCTCTTCCTGGGGGAGAAGTTCGACACCCTGGTCATCACCGGCCCCAACACCGGCGGCAAGACCGTGACCCTCAAGACCCTGGGCCTGCTGACCCTGATGGTCCAGTGCGGCCTCCACATCCCGGTGGCGGCGGACAGCCAGGCCGTGGTCTTTGACCGGGTGCTGGCCGACATCGGGGACGAGCAGTCCATCGCACAGAACCTGTCCACCTTCTCCTCCCATATGACCAATATCGTGGGCATCCTTAAGGAGGCGGGGGAGCGCACCCTCATCCTCTTCGACGAGCTGGGAGCGGGCACCGACCCGGTGGAGGGGGCCGCCCTGGCCGCCGCGGTCATCGAGGAGGCCCGGGGCCTGGGGGCCCTGGTGGCCGCCACCACCCACTATGCCGAGCTGAAGGTCTACGCCATGACCACCCCCGGGGTGGAGAACGCCTCCTGCGAGTTCGACGTGGACTCCCTGGCCCCCACCTACCGGCTGCTCATCGGCATCCCGGGCAAGTCCAACGCCTTCGCCATCTCGGAGCGGCTGGGCCTGCCCCGGCACGTCATCGACCGGGCGGCGGCGCGCATCGACGCGGAAAACGTCCGCTTTGAGGATGTGCTCACCCAGCTGGACCGGCAGCGCCAGGCCATGGAGCAGGAGCAGAGCGAGGCCGCGCGGCTGCGCCGGGAGATGGAGGAGTCGGCCCGGGCGGCCCGGGAGTACCGCGCCCAGATCGAGGCCGAAAAGGCCAAGGCCCGGGAAAAGGCCCAGGCCGAGGCCCGCGCCATCCTGGCCGAGGCCCGGGAGACCGCCGACCAGGTGTTCCAGGAGCTCAACGAGATGCGCCGGAAGCAGCGCAAAGAGGAGGACTGGCAGCGGGTCAACGAGGAGCGCGCCGGCCTGCGCCACCGCCTCAACGAGGCGGAGGCCGCCCTGGGCGCGGGACCTGACCTGCCCGCGCCGCCCCCCACCCGCCCGGCCAAGGCGGGAGACACGGTGGAGCTGGTGAAGATGGGGGGCACCCGGGCCCAGGTCCTCAGCGTGGGGAAGGACGGCGCCCTCCAGCTCCAGGCCGGGATCTTGAAGATCACCGCCAAGCAGGACGAGGTCCGGGTGGTGGAGGACGGCGGCCAGGCCAAAAAGGAGGCCCGGCGGGTGGTCCAGCGGGCCGAGCGGCAGCTGCGGGCCCTGGGCGCCTCCCCGGAGGTAGACCTGCGGGGCATGATGACCGACGAGGCGGTGGCCGCTCTGGACCTGTTCCTGGACAACGCCGTCATGGGCCGGCTGGAGACCGTCACCGTCATCCACGGCAAGGGCACCGGCGCGGTGCGCCGGGCGGTGCGGGAGCACCTGAAGCGCAGCCCCTATGTCAAGTCCTTCCGCCCCGGCCGCTACGGCGAGGGCGAGGACGGCGTCACCGTAGTAGAGCTGAAGTGACCATGGCGGGAAAATCTCCCGTCCCCCTCGGAGAGCAGGGGGGCTCCGGGGGGACTGGGCCCCCGCGCCTTGAGGACGGCGTCACGGTGGCGGAGCTGAAGTGACCTCACCCGAAGGACAGGGCTGTTCTGGCTGGCGGGGCTCCCGCCGGCCGGAATGTTGCGCCGGCGCGCGGAAGAAATCGCCGTGGAGCCTCACATTTTATGCAAATTGTCATTGACGGTGGCGGGGAAATTTGCTATTCTATAAAGAGAGAACTGCGCGAGTACTCACTTAGGGGGATAATGCTTATGTACATGAAAGAAGCAGTCGTCAACAACCAGGTCGGCCTGCATGCAAGACCCGCCACGTTCTTCATCCAGAAGGCAAACGAGTTCAAGAGCTCTATCTGGGTGGAGAAGGATGAGCGCAGAGTGAATGCGAAGAGCCTTCTGGGCGTGCTCTCCCTGGGCATCGTGAAGGGCACCTCCGTCAACCTCATCGCGGACGGCCCTGATGAGAAGGAAGCCATTGATTCGCTCGTGGAGCTCATCAATTCCAACTTCTCCGAATAAGCCACGCTTGTGAAAAAGCGCCGCGAAGAGCGGCGCTTTTTTTCATCGCTGCGCCGCGCGCGGCGGGGAACGGGAGGGATCGTGTTGCGGTCGGTGCGGGAGGACCCCTATGAGAGCCAGCTCAAGCGGCTGGAGGAACGGGAGGCGCGCCTGCTGCGCCCAAAGGGCGGCGGGGCGGGCCCCGGGGCGCTGATGGCCAAAATCGAGAAGAAGATCCCGGACAAGCTCCAGGGGACCATGGACCTGGCCTTCTACAAGGCCTTTCAGATCCTGTTCCAGCACGGGACCGGCCTTTTGGAGCGGGTGTTCCGGCGTAAGCGCCTGCGGGCGGACTTCATCATCCGCATGGGCCGGGTGGACTACGGCAGCCTGGACCCCCAGCGGGCGGTGCGCCAGCTGGACCGGGGGGCGGGCCTGGGCGCCCTGCTCAACGTGGCGGTGGCCACCACGGAGGGATTTGTTCTGGGCCTGCTGGGCCTGGGCCTGCCCGACATCCCCATCCTCCTGGCCCTGCTGCTGCGGGGGGTGTACAAGGCGGCCTCCCGCTTCGGCTTCAGCTACGACACCCCGGAGGAGCGGTACTACATCCTCCTCCTGCTCTGCGCCGCCCTGGCCCCCCAGGCCGACCGGGCGGGGTACAGCCGCCTGGTGGACGAGACCGGCCGGGCCCTGGACCGGGGGGAGCGGCCCTCCTTCCAGCTGGAGGAGCAGATGCGCCGCACGGCCAAGGAGCTCTCGGCCTCCCTGCTGGTGGTGAAGTTTATCCAGGGCTACCCCATCGTGGGGCTCATCGGCGGGGTGTATAACTGCTCCATCACCTGGAAGGTGGAGCGCTTCGCGGCCCTGAAATACCAGAAGCGGTTCCTGGAGAAGATACGGGACAGCCGGAGCGCCCAGCCCCCGAAGCTGCGGCAGGGCCCGGGGGAGGTCAGCGGCTGGCGGAAGCGCCGCCCCAAGGATGCGGACAGGCCTGCCAGTGGGACGTAAAACAGCTCTGCGGCAGGGCGTCCGGACCATCAGCGAAAGGGAGGGTGAGCACCTCATCTATGACATTCGACGAACTGAAAGAGAAAGCCCACGCCCCATCCCCCCAAACCCACAATGTGCGTTTGGGGACCCCCAAGGGATGATTTGACATCCTCGGCGGAAGTGAATTCCGCCTGCGGCGAGGTTTGGCCCGAGGGCCAAACGCTCGGACGGCGCACGGCGCCGGGGGCACTGCGTGCCCAGCGGCAGGGCGTCTGACATTTCAGCGGAAGGGAGGACGAGCACTTCATCTATGACATTCGATGAACTGAAAGAAAAGGCTCACGCCCTGCCGCTGAAGCCGGGCGTATACATCATGCAGGACGCGAAGAACACTGTCATCTACGTGGGCAAGGCCAAGGCCCTGAAAAACCGGGTGAGCCAGTACTTCCAGGACAGCGCCTCCCACACCGAAAAGACCCGGGCCATGGTCTCCCAGATCGACCACTTCGACGTCATCGTGGCGGACAGCGAGTTCGAGGCCCTGGTGCTGGAGAACTCCCTCATCAAGCGCCACCAGCCCCACTACAACATCCTCCTGAAGGACGACAAGGGCTACCCCTATATCCGCCTGTCGGTGAATGAGGACTACCCCCGCTTCTCCCTGGCGAACAAGGTCTCGGAGGACGGGGCCCGGTACTTCGGCCCCTACGGCAGCCGGGGGGCCACCTGGGAGATCGTGGACGCCCTGCGCACGGCCCTGAAGCTCCCCTCCTGCAGCCGGAAGTTCCCCCGGGACATCGGCAAGGAGCGGCCCTGCCTGAACTACCACATGGGCCAGTGTGCCGGCTGGTGCCGCCCGGGCATGAGCCAGGAGCGCCACCGGGAGGCCATCGACCAGGCCGTCCGCCTGCTGGAGGGCAAGTTCAAGGAGGTGGGGGAGGAGCTCCAGGCCGAGATGGAGCGGGCGGCGGAGGAGCTGCGCTTTGAGAAGGCCGCAGAGCTGCGGGACCGCTACCGGGCCATTGAGCTGCTGGGCAAGCGGCAGAAGGTGGTGGCCGGCTCCCTGGCGGACACTGACGTGGTGGGCTTCTTCCGGGGCACGGCCAAGAGCTGCTTCGTGGTCCTGCACTACGTGGAGGGGGAGCTGGCGGCCAAGGACTGGGACCTGATGGAGACCCCCATGGAGGAGGAGCTGTCCGACGTGCTCTCCACCCTGGTGAGCCAGTACTACGGCGGCCGGGGACGCCTGCCCCGGCAGATCCTCCTCCCCTGCGAGATCGAGGACGAGGTGCCCCTCACCCGGATGCTCTCCGAGGCCTCCGGCCGCCGGGTCACCTTCGTCACCCCCCAGCGGGGGGCCAAGATGGACCTGATCCGCCTGGCCAACAAGAACGCCGAGGAGGAGGTGGCGCGCTGGACCACCCGGGAGGAGCGGGTGAGCAAGCTGCTGGAGCTCCTGGGGCGGATGCTGGGCCTGCCGAAGCCCCCCATGCGCATCGAGAGCTACGACATCTCCAACCAGGGCGCCGACGACATCGTGGCCTCCATGGTGGTCTACGTCAACGCCCGGCCCCTCAAGCGGGACTACCGCCGCTTCAAGCTCAAGGACATGGAGCACCCGGACGACTACGCCTCCATGGAGCAGGTGCTCACCCGCCGCTTCCAGCGATACGTGGACGGGGACGAGAAATTCAGGGACCTGCCCGACCTGCTCCTCATCGACGGGGGGGAGAACCACGCCAGGGTGGCGGAGAAGGTGCTCGCCGGGCTGGGGCTCTCCATCCCGGTGTTCGGCATGGTGAAGGACGACCGCCACCGCACCCGGGCCCTGGTGACGGCGGCGGGCCGGGAGATCGGCATCCAGCAGAACCAGGCGGTGTTCTCCCTCATCGGCCAGATCCAGGAGGAGACCCACCGCTTTGCCATCGAGTTCCACCGCCAGCAGCAGAACCAGCGGGTGAAGGGCTCGGTGCTGGACAAGATCCCCGGCGTGGGGGAGAAGCGGCGGGGGGATCTGCTCAAGCATTTCAAGAGCGTGAAGAACATCCGCGCCGCCACGCTCTCCGAGCTGGAGACCGTGGTGCCCAAAAACACGGCAAAGGCGGTGTACGACTTTTTCCGGGAGGAGGGGACGACGCCGTGAAACGCCTGCTGCCCGCGCTTTTGCTGCTGCTGGCCCTGTGCGCCTGCGCCGGGACGGGGGAGGACGCGCCGACGCCCGGCCCTGCCCCGGAGGACATCGCCCAGGCCGTGCTGGACAGCCAGGCCGACCCCGGCGGGCTGACCGCTCTGGAGGGGGAGGAACTGCGGGCCTATCTCTCCGACGGGTGCGGCGTGGACGAGGACCTGTGGACCGGCGCGGCGGTGTACCTGGCCTCCGGGGTGGACGGGCGGGAGGTCATCGTCCTCCGCCTGGCCGGGGCGGGGGCCGCCTCAGCGGCGGTGGAGGCCCTGGAGGCCCACCGGCAGGCGCGGGCCGGAGACTTCTACGGCTACGCACCCGACCAGGCCGCGCTGCTGGAAAACGCCCGGGTGGTGACGGCCGACGGATACGCCGCCCTCCTCGCCTGCACTGACCCCGACGGGGCGGAGGCGGCCTTCCTGGCCGCCGTGGGGGAGGGGGCCGCGGCGGAGGTGCTGAACCCGGGCCTGGACACCGGCGATTTCGTCCCCTTTGACCCGCCCAATGAATACGACATGAGTCTCTATGACACCGCCCCCATCCTCTCGGCCTGGGAGAGCGGGGAGGAGGACGGCCTGAGCGAGAAGGACGCCGCTATCCTCTCGGCCTGCCGGGCCATCTTCGCCGAGCACGTGACGGAGGACATGACCGACTTTGAAAAGGAGCTGGCCCTCCACGACGCCCTGGTGGACCTGGGGGAGTATGACCAGGCGGTGTACGACCGGGACACCCCCCAGGGGCGGCCGGACAACACAAACCCCTACGGCATGCTGGTGGAGGGCTACGGCATCTGCCTGGGCTACGCCACCTCCTTCCAGCTGCTGATGGACCTGGCGGGGGTGGAGTGCATCACCGTGGTGGGGGCGGCCTTCAACTCCAGCAGCGACCACGCCTGGAACCTGGTACGGCTGGAGGGGGAGTGGTACGCCGTGGACCCCACCTGGGACGACCCCATCGGGGCGGAGGAGCTGCCCCCCACGATGGCGAACCAGGTCCGCTATGAGTATTTCAATGTGACCAGTGACTATCTGCGGGAGACCGACCACCAGTGGGACTACCAGAGTGTGCCCGAGGCCGAGGGCACCCGGTTTTCCTGGAGCGGGACGGGCGTCCTGCCCGAGTGAGGAAAAAAGCGGCTGATTCAAAAACCTCGTAGAGTTCGCGCCCGCAGGCACGAAAAAGGTTCAATCCGTTTTTTTCAAGGACATGTGCCTTGGAAAAAACACTTCTCGGCTCGCAAACGTGCGAGCTGGCCGGCCCCATGGCCAGCGAGTGCGCTGCCACGAGCCGCGGCTCTCTCGAAAAAGTGCCTGCACTTTTTCGACGACTGAGGAAAGGGAGGAGAGCGCCATGCGCGTCATCACAGGCACGGCCCGGGGCCGGCGGCTGAAGGAGCTGCCCGGCCGGGAGACCCGGCCCACCACCGACAAGGTGAAGGAGTCCATCTTCAACATCATCCAGTTCGACATCGAGGGCCGGAACACCCTGGACCTCTTCGCCGGGACGGGGCAGCTGGGCATCGAGGCCCTCTCCCGGGGGGCGGCGCGGTGCACCTTCGTGGACGCGCGGCGGGAGGCCGCCGCCCTGGTGCGGGAGAACCTGGCCCACTGCGGCCTGGCCGACCGGGCCCGGGTGGTCCAGGGGGACGCCCTGGCCTTTCTCACCGGCTGCCGGGAGAAATTCGGCCTGGTGTTCCTGGACCCGCCCTATGCCTCCGGACTGCTGGAGCAGAGCCTGGAGCTGCTCGCCGAGATTGACATTGTGGCCGGAAATGGTATAATCGTCTGTGAGAGCGGGGCGGAGGCCTCTCTTCCGGAACTTTCCGACCCCTATGAGAAGGGGCGGGAGTACCGCTACGGCAAGATCAAGCTGACCCTATACCACCGCCGGGCGTGAGGCGCCTCCGGCGGACGAGGAGTGCTGCAAGCATGAAGACGGCCATCTACCCCGGCAGCTTCGACCCCATCACCCTGGGGCATCTGAACATCATCAAGCGGGCGGCGGTGTGCTTTGACAAGCTGGTCGTCTGCGTCATGGTCAATTCCGAAAAGGTGAACCGGGGCCTCTTCACCCCGGAGGAGCGGGTGGAGCTCATCCGGAGGGTGGTGCAGAAGCTGCCCAACGTGGAGGTGGACTGCTCCTCCGGTCTGCTGGCGGAGTATGCCCGGCAGAAGAAGGCCTGCACTCTGGTCAAGGGCCTGCGGGCGGTGTCCGACTATGAGAATGAGCTGCAGATGGCCCTCATCAACCGCAAGCTCAATCCCCGGCTGGAGACCATGTTTCTCCCCTCCAGCGCGAAGTACACCTATCTCAGCTCCAGCGTAGTCAAGGAGATGGCGCGGTACGGCTCCGACCTGAGTGACTTCGTACCCCGGGAAATCATCGACGACATCAACGCGAAAATGGCCGCCAAGCTGGGCGGCTGACCGAGAAATACGGCGGGCCGCTCGCCGCAAGAGCGGCAGGCGCGGCGCCGGCGCGGAGCGCGGGCGGGCCGCAGCGGCACAGGGAGGTCGAAATAATGGCAACTGGAATTTCCGAACTGCTGGATATGCTCTACGACATGATCGACGAGGCCAAGAGCGTGCCCCTCTCCAGCGAGAAGTGTATCCTGGAGCGGGATAAGGCCCTGGACCTGCTGGACGACATCAAGGCCCAGCTCCCCATGGAGCTGAGCGAGGCCAAGAAGCTGGTGGCCGGACGGACCGAGTATCTGGAGAAGGCCAAGCGGGAGGGGGACGCCATCCGCCAGCAGGCGGAGGCCGAGGCCAAGCGCCTGCTGGCCGCCGACGAGCTCACCGCCCGGGCCAAGCAGAAGGGCAACGAGATGCTCCGCCAGGCCGAGGAGCGTAGCCGGGAGCTGCGCCGGGCGGCAAACGAGTACTGCGAGGACGCCCTGCGCCGCACCGAGGAGGCGGTGGCCGAGGCCTACGACGAGATCAAGAAGTCCCGGGCCCGGTTCCGCAGCGCGGCGGCATCGGCCGGCAGCAGCGCCGCCCCCCGGCCCAATATCGACATCCAGACGGAAGACGCAACCTGAAATCAAAGGTGCAGCGCCCCGGTCCGCACCTGCGGCCCGGGGCGCCTGCGTTTCTCTTAGCGGAGACAGAAGAGATGAGCCAGCGGAGAAAAGGAGGCACACATGAAAAGACGGATCGGCACCCTGTTTCTGGCGGCAGCCCTGTGCCTGTGCCTGGCGCTGCCCGCGGCGGCCTTCGCGCCGGCGTCGGCGGAGGAGGCCCGGCGCATCGCACCCAACGCCTTCGTGGACGAGGAGGGCGGGCTCTGGACCTGGGGGGGCAATGACTCCGGCCAGGTGGGCAACGGCGGCGGCGGGGACGCCGAGGGCAGCTGGGCCAGTGGGGAGGCCTTCCCTGTCCAGACAGTGCCGGTCAAGATCATGGAGGACGTGGTCTCGGTGAGCGCCGGGGGCGGCCAGATGGCGGCCGTCAAGACCGACGGCACCCTGTGGATGTGGGGCGACAACACCTACGGCGAGCTGGGTGACCGCTCTGTGGGGGACCGGACCGACAGCTGGGGCCACCCCTACCAGACCGTGCCTGTCCAGGTGCTGGACCGGGTGGCCGCCGTGGACTGCGGCAGCAGCCACACCGCCGCCATCCGCACCGACGGGACCCTGTGGGTCTGGGGCAGTAACCGGTATGGCCAGGTGGGCAACGGCGGCGCCTCTGACTGGGAGGCCTGGGACGGCACCCCGTGCCAGACCCCGCCCGTCCAGGTGCTGGACGACGTGGTCTCGGTGAGCTGCGGGGACAGCGTGACCGTGGCGGTGCGGTCCGACGGCTCCCTCTGGGGCTGGGGGAGCAACTGGTGCGGCATCCTGGATGACACCATTCCGCGGGACGGAGACTGGGGAGAGTGCTATCTCACCCCCATCAAGCTCATGGACGATGTGGCCGAGGCGGCGGTGGGCTTTGAGCACATCGCGGTGGTTAAGACCGATGGCACCCTGTGGATGTGGGGCAGACTCTCGGAGGGCATGGGGCCCGAGGAGGGGATCGTGATGGCCTACGACGGCGGTTATACCCAGACCATCCCCACCCGGATCCTGGACGAGGTGGTCTCAGTGGCCTGCGCCAACCAATTTACTGCCGCCATCCGCGCCGACGGCTCCCTGTGGACCTGGGGTGGAAACTACTCCGGTGAGCTGGGCAACGGCGGCGGCGAGGTGGGGGGGCCCGTCCGGGTCCTGGAGGACGTGGCCGCCGTCAGCGCCAGCTGTGGCGGGGCGACGCTGACCAGCGTGGCCGCCCTGCGCACCGACGGGAGCGTGTACACCTGGGGGGAGGGCAGCTATGGAGACCTGGGCAACGGCCGGCTGTGTGACCTGGTCCTGCCCACCCCGGTGCCCGCCTTCTGCGACCTGACCGCCTGTCCCTTTGCCGACGTGGGGGAGGGGGCCTACTACCGGGAGGCGGTGCTCTGGGCGCTGAGCCGGGGAGTGACCAACGGCACCAGCGGGGACACCTTTTCCCCGGACGCCCCCTGCACCCAGGGGCAGATCCTTTCCTTCCTCTGGCGGGCCCTGGGCTGCCCGGAGCCCCGTCGGGTGTTCATTGACCCTTATCAGGATCTCCCACAGAGCGCCTACTACGCCAGAGCCTTCCGCTGGGCCTACGGCGAGGGCATTATCCCCTACAACGTAGACGCGGACACTTCCTGCACCCGCAGCGACGTGGTGACCTACCTCTGGAAGCTGGCGGGAAGCCCCGCCGTGGCAGGCCGGACCTTCCTGGATGTGCCCGC
This sequence comes from Candidatus Galloscillospira excrementavium, assembly GCA_018711785.1. Lineage (GTDB taxonomy): Bacteria > Bacillota > Clostridia > Oscillospirales > Oscillospiraceae > Galloscillospira_A > Galloscillospira_A excrementavium. Next base: position 238 of record DVHW01000276.1, on the reverse strand, counting down.
CGGCGAGGACTATACCCAGGCGGTGGCCTGGGCGGTGTCTGAGAACATCACCGGCGGCACCACGCCCACCACCTTCTCCCCGGACGGCATCTGCACCCGGGGGCAGATCGTGACCTTCCTCCACCGGGCGTTGGCGGAGTAAGGACAGCAAGTTGACATAACAGGGACAGCCCCCTGCCGTTAAGACAGGGGGCTGTCCCTTCTTTTTGCGCAAAAGAAGAGAAGTACACCATATATA
>DVHW01000275.1 GCA_018711785.1 Candidatus Galloscillospira excrementavium | reverse complement strand
GATGGCAGAAATCGGAACGCCCGCGCCGTTTTCAAACTCGGAGCTGATGCAGGGGCAGTTGATAGCCGGAGCGGTAAAGCGGGAGTTCGGGTGCGCGCCCTTCTCGGTGGAGGTGGTGCCGTCCCAGGGGTTGCCCTTCCAGTCGATGGCGTGCTTGGGCGGGTTCTTGTCCAGCCCCTCCCACCAGACGGTGTTGTCGTCCAGGTTGTGGGCCACGTTGGTGAAGATGGTGTTCTTCCGGGTGGTGGCCAGGGCGTTGGGGTTGGACTTCTCATTGGTGCCGGGGGCCACGCCGAAGAAGCCGTACTCCGGGTTCATGGCCCACAGCCGGCCGTCCTCGCCCACCCGGATCCAGGCGATGTCGTCCCCCACGCACCAGACCTTCCAGCCGGCCTTGCGGTAGTGCTCGGGGGGGATGAGCATGGCCAGGTTGGTCTTGCCGCAGGCGGAGGGGAAGGCGGCGGCAAGGTAGCGGACCTCGCCCTGGGGGTTCTCGATGCCCAGGATGAGCATGTGCTCGGCCATCCAGCCCTCCCGCCGGCCCTGGGCGGAGGCGATGCGCAGGGCGAAGCACTTCTTGCCCAGCAGCACGTTGCCGCCGTAGGCCGAGTTGACCGACATGATGGTGTTGTCCTCGGGGAAGTGGACGATGTAGCGGTTCTCCGGGTCCACGTTGGCCTTGGAGTGGAGGCCCTTCATGTAGTCAGACGAGTCGCCCAGGGCGTCCAGCACCTTCTGGCCCACCCGGGTCATGATATTCATATTGAGGACCACGTAGATAGAGTCGGTGAGCTCGATGCCGTACTTGGCGAAGGGGGAGCCCACCACGCCCATGGAGTAGGGGATGACATACATGGTCCGACCCTTCATGGAGCCGGTATAGAGACCCTTCAGCTTGGCATACATCTCCGCCGGGTCCATCCAGTTGTTGGTGGGGCCGGCGTCGGCCTGATTCTTGCAGCAGATGAAGGTGCGGTCCTCCACCCGGGCCACGTCGTTGACGGCGGTGCGGTGGAGGTAGCAGCCGGGGAGCTTCTCCTCGTTCAGCTTCTCCATCTCGCCGGTGGCCACGGCCTCGGCCCGGAGGGCGTCCAGCTGTGCCTCGCTGCCGTCGATCCAGACGATCTGGTCCGGCTGGGTCATGGCGGCCATTTCGTCGATCCAGTCGAGGACGGCCTTGTTTGCGGTCAGTGCCATAGAATGTTCCTCCTTCTGTAACAGTGCTTCTATTTTACTCGCAGTACAGGGAAAATGCAAGAAAATTTCGGGCGGCTTGCATTTATTCCGCCCCACGGCGGGCCAGGGCGCTGGCGAGCCGGGCGAACTCCGGGATGCTCAGCCGCTCCCCCCGCACGTCGGCGGGCAGTCCGCATGTGTCCAAGACGTCCCGCAGGGCTTCCTTGGAGAGCCGGTCCCCAAAGGCGGAGGACAGACTGTTGAGCAGGGTCTTGCGACGCTGGGCGAAGGAGGCGCGGACCACCCGGAAGAAGAATCCCTCGTCCTCCACTTCGGAAGGGGCGGGGCGGGGGACCAGCCGCACCACCGAGGAGGTGACCTTGGGGGCGGGGAGGAAGCACTTCGGCGGCACGTCGAAAAGGAGCTCCACCCGGGCGTGGTACTGGCAGAAGAGGGAGAAGGCCCCGTAGTCCGCCGTGCCCGGCCTGGCGCAGATGCGCCTCGCCACCTCCCGCTGAATCATCACCGTGATGGAGCGGAAGCGGCCGCACTCCAGCAGGGCGGTCAGGACCGGGGTGGTGATGTTATAGGGCAGATTGGCACAGACAATAGGTGTCAAGTCTTTTAACTTGTCATCCAGAAGGGCGGGGAGGTCCAGCTTCAGGATGTCGCCGGGGACCACCTCCACATTGCCAAAGGACCCCAGGGTCTCGTCCAGGACAGGGAGGAGGGTGCGGTCCAGCTCCACCGCCACGACCCGGCCCGCCCGGCGGGCCAGCTGGACGGTCAGCGGCCCGATGCCCGGACCGATCTCCAGCACGCCGGTGTCCTGGTCCGCGCCGGAGGCCGCGGCGATGTCCCGGGGCACCCAGCTCTCGATGAGAAAGTTCTGGCCCATGCTCTTGGAGAAACGGAAGCCGTGCCGGGCCAGAAGGGCGCGGATGTCCCGCTCATTGCATAAATCCATGGGGGATCACCTCATGTCCCAGGGAGCACATGAACTGGAACTCTCTCTGAGACTCTGTAATGGCCTTTTCCTTTGCGGGAAAGGCGGCGTCAAAGGCGGCGAAATCCGCCGGGTCGGGGTCATAGGCAAAGCCCTCGTGGAAGCGGCCGGCGGCGTGTTCTAAGGCGCCGGGGGCCAGCTCCACCGCCTGGAGGCCGGGGAGGTATTGGCCGTTTTCCAGCGAGATGCCCCACTTCTCCCCGCACCAGAAGCCGTAGCGGCCGTAGTGCCGGGGGTCGCCCAGGATGACGGCGGCCCGCTCCTCCGCGGCCTGGGCCGCCCGGAGGGCGTGACACACCAGAGCACGGGCCAGCCCCTGCTTCTGATACCGGGGCAGCACGGCCAGGGGGCCGAAAGTGACGGTGTTCAGCCGGCCGCCGGAAGAAAGGGCGATAGAGCTGGAGGAACAGGCGATTTGACCGGCCAGTTCGCCTTCCACCTCACACACAAAGGTCAGCTCCGGCCGGAAGGCGGGGGACTGGCGGAGCAGGTGGAGGTAGTGGTGCTCGTCGCAGCCGGGTTTGTAGACATTCCAGAAGGCCTCCCGGACCAGGGCCTCGACAGCGCGGTGGTCGGCAGGATGTTCCGGGCGGAGGATAAAATTCATAACAGCACCTCACAGATGGAGATTTCCCTTAGTATACCATAAAAAGGCGGGACAGGCTATGCCTGTCCCGCGTATTTTGGCTTTTGTTTGAGCAGCAGAAGGGCCTTGACATCCTCCAGCACTTGAGGAGAGGAGATCTCCAGAGACAGCCAGCGGACGGAATTCATGGGCTTGGCCGCGTACCACAGGCCCCTGGTGTACTCCGACAGGGCGGGGAGCAGCGCTTCCGCCTGGGCGGGGGCCGTGACCAGACAGGCGAAGGCCCCCGCCGCCGGATAGAGGGTGCACAGGGCCCTTCCGCCGGCCCGGTATTTGACGTTCCACCCCCGGCCCATGGAGCAGCGGCTGTAGGTGCATAGGGGGCTGAGGGAAAAGGTCTGACCGATCCAGCGGTTCAGCTCGTCCCACAGGGGGTCGGACACGTAGGCGGAGAGCTGCTCCGCGGTGGGCGCCTCCGGCCCGGGATAGATCGCGTTCCAGTCCATCATTCCCTCCAACGCAGGAGCAGGGGAAAAGACCGGCGCATCTGGTCCCTGGCCTGGTCCTCCGTCATGCCGGGATTGGCTTGGACCACGATGGGCACGCAGAAATCGATCATCTCCTCCATGGTCATCTCGCCGGTGAAGGCCCCGTTTTGATAGCAGTAGCTGCAGTAGTGGGGGCTGGGTGTGCCGTCCCTCTCGGTCCCCCGCAGGGCGGGGTCGTCCAGGGGTATGCCGCAGGACTGGCAGAAGCGTGGTTCCATAAAAGATTCCTCCTGTTTGTGAGATGTCTCCATGGTAGCACAGGTGACCTGACACCCTCTGTCAGGGTTTTCGTGGTGCGCCCCCACTTTTTTCGCCAGCAGGGCCAGCCGCCGCCGCAGGCTCGCCGGCTCCAGCACCTCCACCCCCAGGCCGAAAGATAGCAGGTACCCGTAGAGCCACGGGTC
>DVHW01000274.1 GCA_018711785.1 Candidatus Galloscillospira excrementavium | reverse complement strand
CGCAGCCGGGGAGGAGGAGACAGCGGAGGTCACCGGGCCGCCTGCGGCCACCCCTGCCCCGACGGCTGCGCCCGTTCCCTCCGCCGAGCCGACGCCCCCGGCGGAGACCGCGATGCCCTCCCCCTCCCCTGCCGGGACAGAGGCGCCGGCTGAAGCGCCGGAGGACGAGGGGTTCTGCACCCTCTCGGTCTCCTGCGCCACGCTGCTGGAAAACCCGGACGCCCTGCGCACCGGCACGGCCGAGCTCCTGCCCGCCGACGGCTGGATCCTGGCGGCGACGGAGGTCTCCTTTGCCCCGGGGGAGAGCGTGTTCGACGTGCTCCTGCGCGCCTGCCGGGCGGCGGGGGTGCACCTGGAGTACAGCAGCACCCCCCTCTACCAGAGCGCCTACATCGAGGGCATCGGCAACCTCTATGAGTTTGACGCCGGGGAGCTGTCCGGCTGGACCTACCGGGTCAACGGGGTGTTCCCCGGCTATGGCTGCTCCCGGTATGTGCTGGAGGACGGGGACACGGTGGAGTTCCTTTACACCCTGGACCAGGGGGCCGACGTGGGAAACGCCGGTCCCATCCAATGATATCGCTCGGACCGGGAGAGGAGGTGGGCCCATGGCCCGAGCCAGCGCGTTTTCCGACTGCCACCCGCTGGTGAACCTGCTGTTTTTTGCGCTGATGCTGGCCGTCACCATGTTTGTGCTCCACCCGGTGTGCCTGGCGGTGTCCCTGGGCGGGGCGCTGGCCTGCCTGGTCTCCCTGCGGGGGTGGCGGGGGGCGGCGGAGAGCGGGAAGCTGGTGGTCCCCGTGGCCCTGCTGGCGGCCCTCCTGAACCCGGCCTTCAACCACCGGGGGGCCACCATCCTCCTCTACCTGCCCACCGGCAACCCCCTCACCCTGGAGAGCATCCTCTACGGCCTGGCCGCCGGGGCCATGCTGGCCGCGGTGGTGCTGTGGTTTGCCTGTATCAACGCGGTGATGACCTCGGATAAGTTCGTCTACCTCTTCGGCCGCTGGGCCCCCGCCCTGAGCCTGGTGCTCTCCATGGCCCTGGGCTTCCTCCCCCGGTTTGCCCGGCAGCTGCGGGCGGTGGGACAGGCCCGGCGGGCCGCGGGCCGGGACCTGGCCCGGGGGAGCCTGCCCGGCCGCCTGCGGGAGGCCGCCGCCCAGCTCTCCATCCTCATCACCTGGAGCCTGGAGAACGCGGTGGACACCGCCGACAGCATGAGGAGCCGGGGCTATGGCCTGCCCGGCCGCACCGCCTTCTCCCTCTACCGCCTCTCCGGCCGGGACCGGGCCCTGCTGCTCTGGATGGGCCTTCTGGGGCTGTGGGTGGGCTCGGTGTGGCTCTCCGGCGGCTTTGACAGCCAGTATTTCCCCCGGTTCCAGGCCGGATTCTTCTCCCCCGGCACGGCGGCGGGCTGCCTGGCCCTGCTCCTGCTGGCCCTGACGCCGGTCATCCTCAACACATGGGAGGCGCGCACGTGGACACGTTTACACTCCGGGAACTGACCTTCCGCTACCCCCAGGGGGCCCGCCCCGCCCTGGCGGGGGTCTCCCTGTCCGTCCGGGCGGGGGAGTTTCTGGTGCTCTGCGGCCCCTCAGGCTGCGGCAAGTCCACCCTCCTGCGCCAGCTCAAGACCGCCCTCACGCCCCACGGGGAGCGGACGGGAGAGGTGCTGTTCCGGGGCGTCCCCCTGGAGCGGGTGGACCGGCGGGAGCAGAGCGGGAGGATCGGCTTTGTCCTCCAGAGCCCGGAGAACCAGCTGGTCACCGACAAGGTGTGGCATGAGCTCTCCTTCGGCCTGGAGAGCCTGGGGGAGGACACCCCGGCCATCCGCCGCCGGGTGGCCGAGATGGCCTCCTTCTTCGGCCTGGAGGACTGGTTCTACCGGGACGTGGCGGAGCTCTCCGGCGGGCAGAAGCAGCTATTGAACCTGGCCGCCGTGATGACCCTGGGCCCCGACGTGCTGGTGCTGGACGAGCCCACCAGCCAGCTCGACCCGGTGGCGGCCTCCGACTTCCTGGCCGCCCTGGGCCGCATCAACCGGGAGCTGGGGACCACCGTGGTCCTCAGCGAGCACCGGCTGGAGGAGGCCCTGCCCCTGGCCGACCGGGCGGCGGTGCTGGACGGGGGTAGGCTTTTCTGCCTCGGCACCCCGGCGGAGGTGGGCCAGGCTCTCCGGGCCGCCGGGCACCCTGTGGCTGGGGCCATGCCCGCCCCCATGCGCATCTGGGCGGCGGTGGAGAGCGGCCTGCCCTGCCCCGTCACCGTGCGGGAGGGCCGGCAGTGGCTGGAGGACTATGCCGGAGACCACTCCCTGGCCCCCCTGCCGCCGGAGCCGGCGCGTCCGGCCGCCGGGGCGGTCCTCCGGGCGGAGGGGCTGTGGTTCCGCTATGAGCGGGAGGGGCCCGACGTGGTGAAGGGCCTGGACCTGACTCTGGGCCGGGGGGAGCTGCTGGCCCTGCTGGGGGGCAACGGCGCGGGGAAGAGCACCGCCCTCAGGCTGCTCTCCGGCGTGGAGCGCCCCCAGCGGGGGAGCGTGGAGCGCGCCGGGCGGGTGGCCCTTCTGCCCCAGGACCCCCGCACCCTCTTTGTGAAAAAGACTGTCCGGGAGGACCTGGTGGAGCTGCTGCCGGAGGGCGGTGACCGGGCCAGGGCGGAGCCGGACGCGGCCCGGGTGGCCGCCCTGTGCCGCCTGGAGGGCCTGCTGGACCGGCACCCCTACGACCTCTCCGGCGGGGAACAGCAGCGCCTGGCCCTGGCCAAGCTCCTGCTGCTGGAGCCCGACATCCTGCTGCTGGACGAGCCCACCAAGGGCCTGGACAGCGGCTTCAAGGAGGAGCTGGCCGGGCTGCTGGAGGACCTCCTGGCCCGGGGGATGTCGGTGCTGATGGTGAGCCACGACGTGGAGTTCTGCGCCGCCCACGCCCACCGCTGCGCCCTGTTCTTCGACGGGGCGGTGGCTGCGGAGGGGACGAGCCGGGCCTTCTTCTCGGGCAACAGCTTCTACACCACCGCCGCGAACCGGATGGCCCGCCGCCTTCTGCCCCAGGCGGTGACGGCGGAGGAGGTCATCCGCGCCTGCGGGGGGACCCTCCCGCCGCAGCCCCAGCCTCCCGCCCCGGCGGAGGAGGCTCTGCCGTCCCCGCCGGACAGCGCGGCGGGGGAGCGCGGCGGGGCCCTCCCGGCCTGGCGGAAGGTCCTGGCCCTGCTGGGGGCCCTGGCGGCGGGGTGGGCCTTCTGGCGGGCGGTGACCTGGGGAGACCTGTCCGCCCTGGTGGGGGCGGAGGGGCTCACCGCCCAGGGCGGGGCCTATCTGGCCCTGTGCGGGGTGTTCCTGGCGGGACTGCTGGTCCTGGGCCTGGCGGCCGGGCGGCGGCGCCGTGAGGCAGAGCCGCCGGTCCTCGCCCCGCCCGGGGGGCGGCGGCACACCCGGCGCTCCCTCCTCGCGGCGGCGGTGTTCCTGCTGCTCATCCCCCTGACCCTGTGGGCCGGCATGACCTGGCTGGAGGGGCGGAAGTACTACTTCATCGCCCTGCTGGTCCTGCTGGAGTGCATGGTCCCGCTGCTGCTCCTCTTTGAGGGGCGCAGGCCCCAGGCCCGGGAGCTGGCGGTCCTGGCCGCCCTGTGCGCCATCGGAGTGGCGGGGCGGGCGGCCCTGTTCATGCTGCCTCAGTGCAAGCCGGTCATGGCCCTCACCACCGTGGCGGGGGCGGCCCTGGACGGGGAGGCGGGCTTTCTCGTGGGCGCCATGACCATGCTGGTGTCCAATGTCCTGCTGGGACAGGGACCCTGGACGCCGTGGCAGATGTTCGCCATGGGGCTCATCGGCTTTCTCGCCGGCGTGCTGTTCCGCTCCGGGCGGCTCCGCCCCCGCCGCCTGGCCCTGAGCCTGTTCGGGGCGGTGGCCTCGGTGGTGGTCTACGGCGGTATTCTGAACCCGGCCTCCGCCCTGATGTGGATGGACCAGGTGGACTGGGGGGTCCTCCTGGCCTACTGCGCCGCCGGCTTCCCCATGGACCTGGTCCAGGGGGTGGCCACCGCCCTGTTCCTCTGGTTCGGCGGGGAGCCCATGCTGGAGAAGCTGGACCGCCTGCGGGCGAAATACGGCCTGCTGGAGTAGGCCGAAAGGATATGCGAACACAGGAGGGGCCGCCGGACATC
>DVHW01000273.1 GCA_018711785.1 Candidatus Galloscillospira excrementavium | reverse complement strand
CCATCGCCATGAAGCCCCTGTGCCTGCCGCCGTTCCCCCTGGAGCGGTTGGAGGAGATGACCGCCCTCATGGGCGGCGACGGGAGCCTGAGCCGGTGAGACAGAAAAGGACCGGACCGGGGAAAGTCCCCGGCCCGGCCCTTTTGTGGTTTTTCGTTTCTCTCCGCTCACCTTGCTCTAGCCAGCACCACCCGGATGCGGCCGCCAGCGCTCTCCGCCTTGTCGTACCAGCCGGTGAGGGTGTAGTCCCCGCCGGTCACCCGGTCCAAAGAGGTGAGGTAGTAGTTCCCGTCCCGCACCTCGTAGACCGCCACGCTCTCCGAGAGGGTGTACCGCCGGTTGCCGGAGAGGGCCACGTTCCCGTCCACCCCGGTCAGCTCCACCTCGGTCAGGTTGTAGATGCGGTCCAGGGTGAGGCCGTCGGACTTGACCTGGCAGGGGCCGGTGTGCAGGTTCCACAGGGTGGTGGTGCTGGTGTGGGTCCGGGTGGTCCCGCCCACGTCGTAGACATAGGCCGCGCTCATCAGGAAGCCTCCCAGAGGGTTGGAGGTGCTGACCTCGGTGACGCTGGTGAGCACGCCGTACTGGTGCAGGTCCCCGGTCACGTCGTCCAGGATGAGCCAGGCCACCTCCCCCCGCTCGTTCAGGCCGTACCAGCGGACCATGTCGCCGCTGAGGGTCACCCCGGCCAGCCGCCCGGGGTAGACCACCGCCGCGGTGGACGTCCCGTAGGTGTCCAAAATCTCCACGTCGCTGGCCAGGGGGGTCATGCCGATGGCGGTGCCGTCGTCGTTCACCCGGCCGGTGAGGGGGGCGGCGTTCATGCGGGTGATGTCATAGCCCTCCCCCGCCACGGTGACCCGGACCAGGTCCCCCGCCTGGAGGTAGCGCCCGTCAAAGGGGTAGGTGCGGGTCACGCCGTCGGTGGCGGTGACCGCCACCGCGTCGTCGGTGTAGGTGTTCCCATTGGCGTCCTGATAGGTGTCAGTGGTAATCGCGTTCACCACGCCGTAGACCACGGTGCTGCCCTCTCCCGGGGCGCGGACAGCGGCCACGCCCCCGTTCCGGCCCAAGAGCAGGGTCACCGTATCCCCGATGCGGAAGGCGCCCAGGTCGCTCAGGGCATAGGCCGCATCGGCGGTCTCGATAGCGTAGGTCTTTCCCCCCACCGTTACTGAGGTGGGCGCGGAGGCCGAGGGGGTGGCGGCGGTATAGGTGCCCGTCACCTGGCTGCTCCAGGCCCAGAGGGAGTACAGGGAGGCGGAGTAGTACACCACGTCCCCCTCCCGGATGGCGGAGAGCGTGCTCTCCACGCCGTTGCGGTAGACCTTCACATTCTCATTCAGCTGGAAGGGGATGGCGCTGCGCCAATCCCCCTCGGCCACCAGGGGCCCCTCCATGGCCGAGTTGACCAGGGCCACCCGGTCGATCTCCCCGGAGGAGGTCAGGCTGTGGCCCAGGGTGGTGAGGTAGACCTGCCCGCTCTTGGTGGGGGCGGTGAGCAGGTTGTAGAAGAGGTAGAGGGCATCCCGCCGGGTGATGGCGTCCTCCTGCCCGGCGCTCACCCCCGCGTTCAGGCCCAGGGTGCGGTAGAGGGCCATCTGGCCCGAGGGCCAGGCGCCGGAGAAGTCGCTGTCCTGGTAGCCCAGCAGGCGCAGGACGATGGTCACCGCCTCGCTCAGGCGGATGTCCCGCTCCGGGCGGAAGTACCCGGCGGTGTCCCCCATCACAAGGCCCTGGTCCCGGGCCAGCTCCACATAGGGGGCGTACCAGGCGGTCCTGGCCACGTCGGGGTAGGGGGAGACACTGGCCGTGTCCCCCACGCTGTCTTTATAGACTGAGGCGGCCACCGCCATCTTGGTCAGCTCGGCCCGGGTGATGGTCCGGTCCAGCCGCAGCTCACCGCCTCCCACCCCGGTCATGATGTTCAGGGCGGAGAGGACCTGGGCCGCCTCGTCCTCGCTCACCGCCGTCCCGGCGGCCAGGGCGGGGGCGGCGAGTCCCAGGGCCAACACCGCCGCAAGCAGGGCGGCCACGATTCTCTTTCTCATATTTTTCGCTCCTTTACAGCCTGTCGAAAAAGCCTCGCAACATCCGCGCCCGCAGGCGCGAATCAAAAGCCTCGCAGAGTTCGCGGCGCGCACGCCGCGAAAAAAGTGGAATCCGTTTTTTCCAAGGACATGCGCCTTGGAAAAAACACTTCTCGGCGGGCAAGTGTGAGTTTTGCCCGTTTCACGCAAGGGCAAAATCTTGCGCGCGGCCCGCCGCAAACCCTCTCGAACAAGTGCCCGCACTTGTTCGAAGTGTTATTCGTAGCGCAGCGCGTCGATGGGGTTGAGCTTGGCCGCCTTATTGGCGGGCAGGTAGCCGAAGAGCACCCCCACAGCCAGGGAGACCCCGGCGGATACGGCGATAGCCGACAGGGATGCCTTTGCCGTGATGCCCAGCAGGTTCCCCGCCACACTGGCCAGCAGCACCCCCAGAACGATGCCGATGACGCCCCCCAGGGCAGAGGTGGTGGCCGCCTCGATGATGAACTGGCTCCGGATGTCCCGCCCCTTGGCCCCCAGGGACTTGCGGATGCCGATCTCCCGGGTGCGCTCGGTGACCGAGACCAGCATGATGTTCATGATGCCGATACCCCCCACCAGCAGGCTGATAGCGGCGATGGCCACCAGAACGGCCATCACCGTGCCCTGGATGTTGCCCATCATGCTCATCATCTCGCTCATGGAGATGACCATATAGTAGTCGTCGCTGCCGTATACCCTCTCCAGGGCGGCTTCGATGACGCCTTGGGCCCGGGCGTTGGTCTCCTCGCTGGCGGCGGTGAAGAGATACTGGCTGATGACGGCGTTGCCGTTGATGCGGGTGGCGTTGGTATAGGGGATATAGACCGCGTTGTCGTTGCCGTAGGACGTGTTGTCCGCCTGCTCGGTGAGCACTCCCACCACGGTGTACGCGTCCCCGTTGATGCGGATGGTCTCCCCCAGGCCGCCGCCCCGGAAGGTCTCCTCGCTCACATAGGAGCCGATGACGCACACCTTCTGCATCCGGGCCACGTCGATGTACTGGATGAAGCGGCCCTGGCTCAATTTCAGGCTGCGCACGGCCAGCAGGTCCTCCCCCACTCCGGTGACGCTGGAGGTGAAGGTCTCCCCGCCGTATTTGAGGGTGGCGTTCACGGTGACGCTGGGGCTCATGGCGGCGATGCAGTCCGGATTCTCCTCTTTGAGGGCGTACATCTCCTCGTCGGTGACGTTGTGGGAGGAACCTCTGCCCATGATCTGGACCTGGAGGAGGTTCGTGCCCATGCGCTCGAACTCGGAGTTGATCATGTCGCTCATGCCGTCCCCCAGGGAGATGATGATGATGACTGCCGCAACCCCGATGATGATGCCCAGCATGGTGAGCAGCGCACGCATCTTGCTGGTGGCCAGAGATTTGAGCGCCAGGCGGAAGGACTGGGTGAGGTTCATGCCGGTTCCTCCTCTCCGCCCGGTTCGGTGGGCTGGACCACCGCCCTGGGGTCGTGGGCGTCCCCGTCGTAGATGACCCGCCCGTCCTGGAGGCGGATGATGCGCTGGGCCTTCACGGCGATGGAGTTGTCGTGGGTGATGAGGACGATGGTGTGCCCCGCGGCGTTGAGCTGCTGGAGGAAGGAGAGCACCTCCCGCCCGGTGCGGGAGTCCAGGGCGCCGGTGGGCTCGTCGGCCAGGATGACACCCGGGTTGCCCGCCAGGGCCCGGGCGATGGACACCCGCTGCTGCTGGCCGCCGGAGAGCTGGTTGGGCCGGTTTTTGTACTTGTCGGCCAGGCCCACCATCTCCAGGGCCCGGAGGGCGGCG
>DVHW01000272.1 GCA_018711785.1 Candidatus Galloscillospira excrementavium | reverse complement strand
CCCTCCAGCAGCTTCCGGATACCGGGGATATAGAGCCGGTCCCCGGGCTGGAGGTTCCAGTCCTTCACCTCCGGGGCCACGAAGGGCAGCATGCCCCAGTTGACCACATTGGAGCGGTACCGCTTGGTGGCGTACTCGGCGCACAGGTTGGCCACGCCCCCCAGCACCCGCTGGCAGGAGGCCGCCTGCTCCCGGGCCGAGCCGTCCCCGGGCTTGAGGGCCATGACCATGCTGCCAAGGCCGGTGGTCTTGGGGTCGTACCCGGCCAGGGCGGGGGTGTCCTCCCCGGCCCGGCGGCGGCGCTCCTCGGCCAGCACCGCCTTGGCCCGGGGCACATACTGGGGGTCCTTCCGGCTCAGGGCGAACTCACTGAGCTTGAGGGGGTTGGAGCGGTAGGAGGAGGTCTCCCCGGAGGGGATGAGCTCGTCGGTGGTGGTCACCGGGTCGTAGATGGCGGAGCAGACGGTGACCAGCAGGTTCTCCGGCAGGGGCACCTGCTCGGGCCAGTCGGCGATGTTGGGGCCGAATACCAGCTCGGCGTCCGGCTGGGGGCGGCCCACGCCGTAGTAGACCCGGGCCTTGTAGGCGCTGTCGTCATAGTGCCACCGCTCGTCGGGCCGGTCGGCGGGCATCTCAGGCAGCTCGTCGGCCCCGGTGAGGGCGCCGCCATTGGCCGCCGTGGCGGCGATGGACCGGGCGTCCATCAATGCCACATAGGAGATCTGGCCCTGGTCGGGCTTGGAGCCCTCCCGGTTGGGGAAGTTGCGGGTGGAGTGGCGGATGGAGAAGGCGCCGTTGGCCGGGGTGTCCCCCGCACCGAAGCAGGGCCCGCAGAAGCAGGAGCGGATGGAAGCCCCGGCGGCCATCAGGTCGGCGATGCAGCCCTGCCGGGTCAGCTCCAGGTTGACGGGCATGGAGCCGGGGTAGCAGCTGAGCCAGAAGGCGTTGTCCCCCACGCTCCTCCCCTTCAGGATCTCGGCGGCCCGGGCCAGGTTTTGGTAGGTGCCGCCGGAGCAGCCGGCGATGACCGCCTGGTCCACATAGAACCGCCCATCCCGGATCTTGTCTGCCAGGGGGGCAGGGGGCTCCACCCCCAGCTGCTTCCGGGTGTCCTCCTCCACCTGGTGGAGAAGGTCGGCCATGTTGGCCTTGAACTCCCGGATGGTGTAGGCGTTGGAGGGGTGGAAGGGCAGGGCGATCATGGGCTCCACCCTGTCCAGGTCCACCTCGATGAGCCCGTCGTACCACGCCCCGTCGGCGGGGGCCTGGGACTTAAACTGCTCGGCCCGGCCCAGGTCGGCCAGGTGGGCCCGGGTGGTCTCGTCGGTGCTCCACACCGAGGACAGGCAGGCGGTCTCGGTGGTCATCACGTCGATACCGGAGCGGTAGTCCATGGAGAGGCTGGCCACGCCGGGCCCGAAGAACTCCATCACCGCGTTCTTCACCAGGCCCTCCCTGAAAGTGGCCCCGATGAGGGCCAGGGCCACGTCCTGAGGCCCTACGCCGGGCCGGGGGGCTCCGGTGAGATAGATGGCGATGACCTTGGGGTAGGCGATGTCATAGGTCTTGCCCAGCAGCTGCCGGGCAAGCTCGGGGCCCCCCTCGCCGATGGCCATGGTGCCGTAGGCGCCGTAGCGGGTGTGGGAGTCGGAGCCCAGGATCATCTTCCCCGGGGCGGCGTACCGCTCCCGCATGTAGGAGTGGATGACCGCCTGGTGGGCGGGGACGAACTCGCCGCCGTACTTTTTGGCCGCCGACAGGCCGAAGACGTGGTCGTCCTCGTTGATGGTGCCCCCCACGGCGCACAGGGAGTTGTGGCAGTTGGTGAGCACATAGGGCAGGGGGAACTCGGTCATACCCGAGGCCCGGGCGGTCTGGATGATGCCCACATAGGTGATGTCGTGGGAGGCCATGGCGTCAAACTTGACCGCCAGGTGGTCCATGCCGCTGCTGGTGTTGTGGGCGGACAGGATGCCGTAGGCCATGGTGCCCTTTTTCGCCTCCGCCGGGGGCTTCAGGCCCGCCGCCTGCCCCGCCCCTTCGGGCAGAAAGGCCCCGTTATGATAGTACACGCCGCTGCTGGTCGCTTTGATCGCCATGGGATGACCTCCGTTTTCGTTGGTTTGTCTCCTAAAAATATAGCAAATTTCCCTGGGAAACGCAAGACGCACCGGGAAAAAACACGCCCAGTCCGGCGGCAGCTTCCAAAATTTATGTCAACTGTTTTTTGCCCGAAGCCCTTGACCAAGTCTGTCGAATCCGGTACAATTCACCCTGCTTGTCCCCGCAAAAGCGGGGAATTCCACTTGAAAACCGGAGGAATTTCCATGAAAAAGTTTTCCGCGTTCCTGCTGTGCCTCTGCCTGCTCTCCGCACTGCTCCCCACTCGGGCCGCCGCTCTGGTGGAGGTGGCGCGCTATGACGAGGCCACCCGCACCTACACCCATGAGCGCGTGGAGCGGGTCACCCTCCAACTGGACGGCGCGGCATTGGAGGCAGACACCCCTGCCATGCTGGTGCGGGGGCGCACCCTGGTGCCGGTGCGGCTCCTGGCCGAGGCCCTGGGGGCGGAGGTGACCTGGGACGCCGCCCGGCGGCAGGCCGCCTTCTCCACGGCGGAGACCACCGTGGTCCTCACCCTGGGCTCGGCGGTGGCCCTGGTCAACGGCGAACCGGTGGACCTGCCCGGCGGCGTACCCGCCTACGCAGTGGTCCACCGGGGGTACACCCGCACCATGGCCCCCCTCCGCTTCGTGGCCCAGCACCTGGGGGCCGGCGTGGGGTGGGACGCTGACGCCCGCACCGCCCGGATCAGTTCCCCCGGGAATAGTTACCCCTACACCACGCCCAAAAATCCGGGCCGGTACACCATCGCCATCGACCCCGGCCACGGCGGCAGCGCCTCGGGGGCCTGGTACTCCGGCGTGGCGGAGAAGGACATCAACCTGGCGGTGGCCCTGCTGCTCCGGGAGGAGCTGACCGCCCTGGGCTACCAGGTGGTCATGACCCGGAGCGACGACCGGGACGTGGGCCTCACCCGGCGCTGCACCATCGCCAACCAGGCGGGGGCGGACATTTTTCTCAGCCTCCACTCCAACGCCTCGGCCACCAATCTGACCTTCCAGGGCATCTACACCTATTACCACCCCACCAGCAGCCGGGGCAGGGCTCTGGCCCAGGCCGTCCAGAACCCTGTGTGCGAGGTCACCGGCGGCATCGACCGGGGCATCCTGGGGGAGAACTTCGTGGTGGTGCGGGAGACCCGGATGCCCGCCGCCCTGGTGGAGATGGGCTTTATGTCCACGCCGGAGGAGCTCTCCCGGCTCGTCGACCCGGCCTACCAGCGGAAGCTGGCCCAGGGCATCGCCGAGGGGGCGGTGCGGTACTTAAACAGCCTGTAACAGAAACCTCCCCGGTTCCAAGCGGAACCGGGGAGGTTTTTTCTCTTGAGATTTACTTGCTCGCCTTGACGCTGCGAATGGCCTCGATGAGCATGGGGGTGA
>DVHW01000271.1 GCA_018711785.1 Candidatus Galloscillospira excrementavium | reverse complement strand
CCACCCCCCGGCAGGAGAGGGCGGGTGCGGCGTCGGCGGGATAGGCGCGCTGGAGCAGCCGCTCCATCCGGGCCAGGAGCACCATGGGGCGGTAGGGCTTGGTGAGGAAGTCGTCCGCCCCCAGGTTCATGCTCATCAGCTCGTCCAGCTCGGTGTTCCGGCTGGTGACCACGATGATGGGCATGTCCGACGCCTTCCGCACCTGGCGGCAGACATAGTAACCGTCGTACCGGGGCAGGTTCAGGTCCAGCAGCAACAGCTGGGCCCCCGAGGAGAGGATCTGCCCCGGCAGGTCCTCGTAGTCCACGGCGGCCACGCACTCGTAGCCGTACCGGCCCAGCAGCACCGCCAGCTCCTCCCGCATCTTGGAGTCGTCCTCCACGAGAAAAATCCGTCTGGCCATCTCATGCCCTCCCTGTGGTCCATGATGTGTTATCCTACCACACGCGGCGGAAAAAGAAAAGCGGGGGCCGCTGCTGCGGCCCCCGCGTCTTGTCTCCGCTCTGCCTATACGCCCAGAATCTCGCACACCGCGCCCTGGACGTAGTCGATCTCCTCAAAGGTGTTGAAGGGCCCCACCGAGAAGCGCACCGCTCCCTGGGGAAAGCTGCCCAGGGTCTGGTGGGCCAGGGGGGCGCAGTGGAGGCCGCACCGGGTCTGCACGCCGTACTCCTGCTCCAGCCGGAAAGCCAGCTGAGCGTTGTCCCCGCCGGTCCAGTCCACCGACACCGCGCACACCCGCTCCGCCGGGTCGTCGGGGCCCAGGACTCGCAGCCCGTCCTCCTCCAGCTCCCGCATCCGGGCCCACAGGTGGCCGGAGAGCTTGCCCAGCCGGCGGGGCAGGGCCTCCCCCTCCCGGTCCAGGTAGTCCAGGGCGGCCTTCAGGCCGTAGATGCCGGGCAGGTTCAGGGTGCCCGCCTCGAACTTGTCGGGCAGGAAGGGGGGCATGTCCAGGGAGTCGGAGGCGCTGCCCGTACCGCCGGACACCAGGGGCTCCAGCGCCCCAGCCAAGTCCTCGCTCAACAGCATGGCCCCCACCCCCTGGGGGCCCAGAAGGCCCTTGTGGCCGGGGAGGGCCAGGCCGTCGATGCCCATGGCCCCCATGTCGATGGGGAGTATGCCCGCCGTCTGGGCCGCGTCCACCAGGAAAAAGACCCCCGCCGCCCGGCAGAGCGCCCCCACCTTCTCAATGGGCATCACCCCGCCGGAGACATTGGAGGCGTGGGTGAGGACCACCGCCCGGGGCCGGGCGGCGATGCGCGCCGCCGCTCCCTCCAGGTCCAGCCGCCCCCGCCCGCCGCAGGGGAGGTACTCCACCTCCACCCCTGCCCGCTCCAGCTGGCGCAGGGGGCGGAGCACCGCGTTGTGCTCCATGGGGGAGGTGAGCACCCGGTCCCCAGGGCGGAGCAGGCCCTTCAAAAGAAAGTTGAGCCCATAGGTGGCGCCGGGGGTGAAGATGACCCGGGCCGGGTCACCACAGCCCAGGCGCGCCCCCAGCCGCTCCCGCACGTCCAGCAGGACGCCGGCCGCCTCATAGGCCCGCCGGTAGTCCCCCCGGCCCACATTGCAGCCCACGTTCTGGATGTAGCCGGCCATGGCCTCCCCCACCCCGGGGGCCTTGGGGAAGCTGGTGGCCCCGTTGTCCAGATAGACGCCGCGCATGGTCTCTCCCCTCCCGGTCACAGTTCGGTCTCCAGGGGCCGGCGCAGGTCGTAGCCGTCCGAGCGCAGGTCCCGCAGGATACGGGAGAGGGCGCTGGCCGCCGTCCCGGAGTCGTCCATGGTGAGCCGGACCAGGCTCCTCTGCCGGTCCGCAGCCCGCATCACGTCCAGGTAGAGCCCATAGCCGCTGCTGTTCTCCCCGGGCAGGCCGTCCACATTGCCCTCCCAGCAGACCCAATCCTCCGCCGAGAGGGCGTCGGCCAGGGCGCCGCTCTCGGTGTAGACGATGCGGGTGCGGGTGCGGGCGATCTCCTCCAGCAGCCGGTTCCCCGCGGCCAGCTGCTCCTCCGCCCCCGCTGCATCCTCCGCCGTGACCCACAGGCCTATGGCGTGGCCCGAGCCCACGATGCGCCGCACCGCGTCGGCGCACCCCGCCAGGTCTTCGGGCCGGAAGAGGAACACTCCGTACAGCCCGCTCCCGTCCAGCGAGTCCAGGATGGCCTCCGGGTCCCCGCCCTCGGTGTGGAGGAAGGCCAGGTAGGTGTCCACGCCGCTCCGGTCCCCGGTGGAGGGGGTCCTGCTGGGGGTTGGAGTGGGGGTGGGAGTGGCCGTGGCCGCGGGGGTGGGACTGGGGGCGAGGCTGGCCAGATAGGCCGCCCGGCGGGTGCTCAGGGTGTTCTCCGCCGCCTCCAAAAATCGCTGGTCGGAGAGGATGACCGCCGGGCTCTTGATGCGCAGCACGTCCCCGTAGTCGGTGGAGAGCTGGGCAAAGCCCAGGCCGAACTGGCTGGCCGTGAAGTAGGCGGGCACATAGATGATCCCGTTGCGCACAAAGGTGGTATAGGGGCACAGCTCCCCGGTGATGTTGTCCCGGATGGTCTGGCTGTCCGCGTCGAAGGTGAGGGAGACACTCTTGTTGAAGAGGGTGACCCGGTTCCGGCTGGGCTGGGCGGCGATGCGCACCCCCAGGTTCACCCCGCAGGTTGCGTAGTCAAAGAGGGTGTAGGGCACATAGTATGTGCCCCCCCGGCGCACTGGCATGGTGTCGGCGGAGAGGGGCATGAACCGCTCGTCCACCACCATGAAGACCACCTCGTCCCCCGCGGCGGCCGTGGCCCCCAGGGGGATAAGGGCGCCCAGGAGCAGGACGGCGGCGCAGGCCGCCGTCAGAATGGCTCTGCCGAGGTATCGTTTCATGTGCTCTCCCTCCCCGCGGTCCCGGCGTTTTCAAAGTCTCTTCTAAGATAGGTTATTGTACCATGTTTCCCCCGGTCTGTAAAGCAAAGCCCTCCCTTGCGCCAGGCTCCAATCCATTGTATAATCCAACCGAGAAAAATCTGACGAGGAAGCGAGGCGCTTTACCATGGATTATGCCCAGGAATCCCTCCGGCTCCACTACCATTGGCGGGGCAAGCTGGAGACCGTGCCCAAAATGGCCGTGAAGGACCGCCATGCCCTCTCCCTGGCCTACACCCCCGGGGTGGCCCAGCCCTGCCTGGAGATCCAGAAGGACCCGGAGAAGAGCTACGAGCTCACCGGCCGGTGGAACACGGTGGCCGTGGTCACCGACGGCTCGGCGGTGCTGGGCCTGGGGGACATCGGCCCCGAGGCCGGAATGCCGGTGATGGAGGGCAAGTGCGTGCTCTTCAAGGCCTTCGGCAGCGTGGACGCGGTGCCCCTGTGCATCCGCAGCCACGACGTGGACGAGATCGTCCGCACGGTGGAGCTGCTCCAGGGCTCCTTCGGCGGGGTGAACCTGGAGGACATCTCCGCCCCCCGGTGCTTTGAGATCGAGCGGAAGCTGAAGGAGCGCTGCTCCATCCCCATCTTCCACGACGACCAGCACGGCACCGCCGTGGTCACCCTGGCCGCCCTGACCAACGCCCTGAAGGTGGTGGGCAAGCGGCTGGAGGACGTGAAGGTGGTCACCTCCGGGGCCGGCGCGGCGGGCATTGCCATCATTCAGCTGCTGCTGGCCCGGGGGCTGAAGGACGTGGTCCTCTGCGACCGGAAGGGGGCCATCTACGCCGGACGGGAGGGCCTGAACCCGGAGAAGGAGGAGATCGCCAGGCTCACCAACCGGGAAAAGCGCGCCGGTACCCTGGGGGAGATGCTCGCCGGGGCCGACGTGTTCATCGGGGTCTCCGCCCCCGGCACGGTCACCGAGGACATGGTGCGCTCCATGGCCCCCGGGGCCATTCTCTTCCCCATGGCCAACCCCACGCCGGAGATCCTGCCCGACCTGGCCCGGGCGGCCGGGGCCGCCGTGGTGGGCACCGGCCGCAGCGACTTCCCCAACCAGATCAACAACGTGCTGGCCTTCCCCGGCATCTTCCGGGGGGCCTTCGACGTGCGGGCCCGGGACATCAACGACGCGATGAAGCTCGCCGCCGCCCAGGCCCTGGCCGACCTGGTGGGGGACGACCTCTCGGCGGAGTACATCCTCCCCGCCGCCTTTGACGAGCGGGTCTGCCCGGCGGTGGCCGCCGCGGTGGCGGATGCCGCCAGGAAAACCGGCGTGGCCCGCATCTGAGCCACGCCCCAACAGGGCAGACCC
>DVHW01000270.1 GCA_018711785.1 Candidatus Galloscillospira excrementavium | reverse complement strand
GCCATGGTGACCCCCTTGTCGATGACCATGCCCTCCACCTGGTGGAACATGGGGGAGTGGGTGGCGTCCACCTCGTCCTTGCGGTACACCCGGCCGGGGGCGATGATGCGGATGGGCAAGGGCATGGTCTCCATGGCCCGCACCTGCATGGGGCTGGTCTGGCTGCGGAGCATGACCCGGCTGTCGGCGTCAAAGTAGAAGGTGTCGCTCCAGTCCCGGGAGGGGTGGCCCTCCGGGGCGTTGAGCTTGTCGAAGTTATAGGAGGCCAGCTCCACCTCGGGCCCGTCCAGCACGGTGAAGCCCATGCCGATGAAGATCTCCTTGATCTCGTCCAGGGCGATATACATGGGGTGCTGGTGGCCCAGCCGGACGGGGGCGCCGGGGATGGTCACGTCCACCGCCTCGGCCTTCAGCCGCGCGTCCAGGGCCTCCTCCTCCAGGGCCTTCTGCCGGCGGGCGAGGGCCTCGGAGAGGGCCTCGCGGACCTCGTTGGCCAGGGCGCCCATGGCGGGGCGCTCCTCGGGGGAGAGGGTGCCCATCTGCTTGAGCAGGGCGGTGAGCGCCCCCTTCTTGCCCAGGTATTTGACCCGCACCTCGTCCAGCTCCTGGGCGCTCGCCGCCCCGTCTATGGCGGCGAGCGCCTCGTTGCGGATGTTTGAGAGTTGTTCCTTCATCACAGCAAAACTCCTTCTGAAGATTGAGATGGTCTGAAAACAAGATCAGTTTTGGCGCACAAAGCCCAGGTAGCGGGTCCCCTGGAAGGAGAGCTGGCCCCGGTCCCCCTCGGCCAGCTGGCCGTACTCGAAACCGCTGACGTGCAGCTCCATACGGTCGCCGCTCTCCACCTGGAAGGTGACGTAGTAGGTGGTGGAGGTGTGTACTCCGCCGTGGTTGTGGTGATGGTGGGCGACATTGGTCCGCTTGGCCACCACGGTGGCATCCACCGTCAGCCGGGGGGAGTGATTGTTCCGGTTCCATTGGGCGATGCCCCGGACCAGGGTGACCACGATGAGGCACGCGATGAGGGCAAAGACCAGCAGGAACAGCACCTCAAAGCCGCCGCCAAAGAAAAAACCCATGGACAATTCCTCCTTTCCGCACATCCATACAGCAAAAAAGCCCTCCGTCCCCGGCTCGGGGACGAAAGGCATGCCTTCCGCGGTACCACCCACGATTCGCGCGGAGAGCCCGCGCGCGCTTGTCCCACCGTAACGGATGGATCCCGTCCGCGTCTTTCCCCGCGGCCGCTCCCGGGCGAACCAAGCGCGACCGCCATGGGCGGCTCTCAGCCGGCGGCCGCCCTTCTCTGACTGGTGGAACTGCGCTATTTTCCCGCTCTTCACGTTTAGAGCATTTATACCACACTTGCTTGGAAATTGCAAGTTCAAATTGACGCCGCCCGCCCCCGGGGCCTATAATGGACCTGCGATTCTGAAAAAACAGGAGGTCTGCCCCATGAAAAAGGTGAAGATCACAGTCCTCAAAACCACGCTGGACCAGGAGCTGGCCCGGGAGTACGGCGCGGAGGGCCTGGGCCCCTGCCCCATGCTGCGGGAGGGACAGGTGTTCTACGCCGACTACGCAAAGCCGGAGGGCCTGTGCGACGAGGCGTGGAAGGCCGTCTACCAGTACGCCTTCGCCCTGGCCCACGGGGCGGGGGAGGGCCTGTTCTACTACGGCGACTGGATCCGCCGGCCGGGGGTGGCCATCTGCTCCTGCAACGACGGCCTGCGCCCGGTCATCTTCAAGCTGGAGGCCACCGGCGAGGAGGCCGTCATTGACTACACGCCGGTGCGCTGAGCGCGCCGGGGAGAGGAGCAGGGCCATGTTTGTCGCCACCACGGAGCAGATGCAGGAGCTGGACCGCATTGCCATCGGGGAGCGGGGCATCCCCTCCCTGGAGCTGATGGAGCGCGCCGCCCGGGCGGTGGCCGGGGCGGCGGCCCGGCTGGCGGAGGAGAGCGCAGAGGGCAGGGCCGCCGGCTCCGCCCGGCGGGTGGGCGTCCTCTGCGGCCCGGGGAACAACGGCGGGGACGGCATCGCCGCCGCCCGGCTGCTGAGGGAGATGGGCCTGGAGGTGCGGGCCTTCCTGGTGGGGGACCGGGCCAAGATGACCCCGGACAGCCGGGCCATGGAGGCGCGGCTGTCCGCCGCCGGGGGTCGCCTGGAGCCTTTTGACCTGGAAAACCGGGAGGCCATGGCCTGGCTCGCCGCCTGCGGCTGCCTGGTGGACGCCCTCTTCGGCGTGGGGCTCTCCCGCCCCCTGACCGGGGACTTTCTGGCCGCCGTGGCGTGGATGAACGGAAGCCGCCTCCCGGTGGTGGCCTGCGACCTGCCCTCCGGGGTGGACGGGGACACCGGGGCGGTGCTGGGCGCGGCGGTCCGGGCCCGGGTGACGGTGACCTTTACCCGGGCCAAGCCCGGGCTCTGCCTGGGGGAGGGGGCCGCCTGCGCCGGCGAGGTGCGGGTGGCCGACATCGGTATCCCCCCCGACCTGGTGGAAGCGCGGGTGGACCGGGGAGAGCATCCGGTGGAGCTCCTCCCGGGGGATGGCCGCCTGGTACTCCCCCGGCGGCCCGGCGCCGCCCACAAGGGGGATTTTGGGCGCATCCTCATCCTGGGGGGCAGCGAGGGCTACACCGGCGCACCCCTCCTGGCCGCCCGGGGGGCCCTGCGGGCCGGGGCGGGGCTGGTGTCGGTGGGGGTGCCGAGGGAGGTCTACCCCATCGCGGCGGCCAAGTGCGACGAGGCCATGGCCTTCCCCCTCCCCGAGCGGTATGGGGAGATTTTGGCCCGGGCGGAGGGGTGCGACGTGGCTGTCATCGGCCCCGGCCTGGGCCGCGCGCCCCGGACAGAGCGGCTGGTCCGCTCCCTCCTCTCCGACCTCGCCGGCCCGGTGGTGCTGGACGCCGATGGCATAAATGCCCTGTCCGGGCATATAGATATTCTGGACAGACGGACGGCCCCCACGGTCCTCACCCCCCACGAGGGGGAGTTCGCCCGGCTCACCGGCTGCGCCCTGCCCGTCCGGGACCGGGTGGGGGCGGCCCGGGACTTCGCCCGAGCCCACCGCTGCACCCTGGTGCTCAAGGGCCGGGGAACGGTGACCGCCGCGGCGGACGGGCGGGTGTGGATCAACGGCACCGGCGGACCGGGGATGGCCAAGGGGGGCTCCGGCGACGTGCTCGCCGGGATGATCGCCGCCCTGTGGGGGCAAAAGCACCTGAACACGCCCAGGTCTGACCGGGCGGAGCTGGCCGCCCGGGCGGTGTGGTACCACGGCGCCGCCGGGGACCGGGCGGCGGCGGAGCTGGGGGAGTACGCCATGCTCCCCACCGACCTGCTCTCGGCGCTGCCCGGGGTGCTGAGGGAGAACACCGACACCGACTGAACGGAGGGGACACCTGTGCGCAAAGGACGGCTTTGCGTACCAATGATAGTCCTCTGCCTGCTCCTGGCCGCCTGCGGCGGGGAGGGCGGAGGGAGCGAGGCGGAGGAGCTGGCCCTGGTCATCCGGGGGGAGTACCTGGCCATGACGGGCTGCACAGCCCACATGGAGGTGACGGCGGACTACGGCCAGAGGGTCTACACCTACGGCATCGACCTGACCTGGCAGCGGGAGGGGGAGAGCACCCTCACCCTCACCGCGCCGGAGAACGTGGCGGGGACCACGGTCCGCATCCAGGCGGGGGAGACCTGGCTGGACTTTGACGGCGTGCGGGTGGAGACCGGGGCCCTCGCCGACAGCGGCCTCACCCCTGTCGGCGCGGCCCATGCCCTCCTCACCTGCACCCGGGAGGGCTTCCTGGCCGAGTGTACCCTGGAGACCCTGGACGAGACCCGCTCACTCCACGTCACCAGCCGGGACCCGGAGGCCGGGGCGGGGGAGGGGGTGGAGACCCAGCTGTGGTTCGACGCGGCCACCCACGCCCTGCTCCGGGGGGAGATTTCATCGGACGGCTTCACCGTTCTCCAGTGTGAGCTTACCGACTTCCAGATGATGTTCGCCGAGAGTCCATCCCCCGCCCCCTGAAGAAAAAGACACCGCCCCGGCGCTGTGATTCACAGCGCCGGGGCGGTGTCTGTCTGGTCAGTCCTCAGTCAGGGCGGCGAGAAGCTGCTCCGGGGTGTCCACGATGCGCTGGGCGCCGTGGGCCTCCAGAAACGCGGTATCCCGGAAGCCCCAGGACACCGAGATGCAGGGCAGTCCGGCGTTTTGGGCGGTGAGGATGTCCACGTCCGAGTCCCCGATGTAAACCGCCCGGGCCGGGTCGCACCCCAGCTCGGCCATGGCCCGGAGCACGGTGTCCGGCGCCGGCTTCTTGGCCACCGAGGGGGACTCTCCGATGGCCACCGGGATGGTGTCCGGGAAGAAGTTGTGGCACAGGCCCTTCACTGCGCCGTCGAACTTGTTGGAGACCACCGCCAGGTGGAAGCCGGCGGCCGAGAGGGCGCCCAGCAGCTCCGGGATGCCGGGGTAGGGGGCGGTCTTGTGCTCCATGTTGTTGATGTAGTGAGCCCGGAAGTCGGCCAGTGCCTTGGCCTCGGCCTCGGGCGGAGTGCCCTCGGGCACAGCCCGGGCCATGAGCAGGGCCACCCCGTTGCCCACAAAGCGGCGGACCTCGTCCACGGCTCGGGGGGGCATGTGGTTGACGGCCAGGGCGTAGTTGGTGCTGTCGGCCAGGTCCTGGAGGGTGTCCAGCAGGGTGCCGTCCAGGTCGAAGATGGCAGTGTCGAAACGGGACATGGTTCAGCCTCTTTCTGTTTCAGGATGGGCGGGACGCGCGCGGAGCCTGGGCAGGAAACCGCGCCGCGGCTTCGGCCAGGCCCGCACTATCTTAGCAGAAGAGGGGAGAAAAGGCAAGTGCCTCTGCGGACGCATCAGGCGTCCACAGGGGCACTTCCGCCGTGGAGAGGGTCCTGTACCTCCCCGCCGCGCCGCAGATAGGCCACCAGCAGGGAGAGAAATTCGCTGACCGAGGGCCGGTAGCGGAGGGGATAGCCGGCGATCTGGTCCAGCAGGGCGCGGTTGCCCCGCTCCCAGCAGTGGTCGATGGCAGTGCGCATGTTGCGGTTGACCGCCGCCGCCGTGGTACCGAACTGCTGCGCAATGGCAGGGTAGAGCCGGATGGTGACGGCGGAGAGGATGCTCTCGTCGGCCATGGCCAGCTCCACCGCGTAATCCAGATAGCGGTGCCCGAGGTACTTGATGGGAATGCCGAGGATGCAGAGAAGGTCCTTTACCATATGCGATTCGCCTCCAGGACCTATTGTATGGCATGGGGGGACGAAAGTGGTTAGTTCAACAAAATTAGACAAAAAATAATATAAATAGACACAATAAGAGTAAATTAACCGATTCATTACGCAATGCGAGGGACGGCTCCTTCCGCTTCCGGTGCGCGGCTCACAGCGCACCGGAGGAGAGCGGAACAGGAGAGGACAGGGGTGTATGCCTGAGGAGGAAACAGATGAGGGGGAGACGGTGGTTTTTCTTGCAAAGAGGGGAGAATAATGTTAAGATGGAAGAAAAAATGAACGGATAAAAGCCCGCCCCTCCGGTGATGAGCGCGTAGAGGGAGCCCGCCTGGTAAAGAGGCCCCCTGAATAGACGGCGGAGGGCATACTGCCATAACGCGATGCGGCAGAGGACCGCAACAGTGAGGAGAGACATTCACGATGGAGCAAGAGACACGGCGTCCGGTCTATGTGATCGGACATAAAAACCCGGATACCGACTCCGTATGTTCCGCCCTGGCGTATGCGTGGCTGAAGAACCAGCAGGGCACGGGCCGGTATGAGGCCTGCCGCGCCGGCGCGCTGAACCGGGAGACGGAATTTGTACTGCAGCACCTGGGGGTGGAGCCGCCCCCCATCTGCAGTGACATCAGCCCTCAGGTCAGAGATATCGATATCCGCCGCCAGCCGGGCATCGACCCAGAGCTGAGTGTCCGGGCCGCGTGGGCCATGATGAAGGAGGCCGAGGTGGACACCCTGTGCATCACCGACGGTGACAACCGCCTCCAGGGCCTCATTACGGTCAAGGACATCGCCAATGCCAATATGGACCTGCTGGATACCAATATTCTTGCGGCAGCTAAGACGGGCTACCGGAATATCCTGTCCACCCTGGAGGCGGACATGCTGGTGGGACATGCAGATTCCCTGGTGTACGGGCAGATCCGCATCGGCACCAGTCCGGAGGCGCTGGAGGGCATTATCCGCCCCGGGGACCTAGTGCTCCTGTCCAACCGGTATGAGGTACAGCTGTGCGCCATTGAGAGCGGCGCGGCCTGCATCATCGTCTGTTGCGGCTCGTCAGTGGCTGGGAGCATTCTGTCCTACGCCAGAGAGAAGGGCTGCGCCGTGATGGCCACGGCATATGACACCTATGCGGCGGCCCGGCTGATCTCCACCGCCGCGCCGGTGCGCCACCTGATGCAGAGTGAGAATATCGTCCATTTTGACCTGAACACCCCCCTGGAGGAGGTGCAGAAGGTCATGGCCAGCCTGCGTTTCCGCTATTTCCCCGTCCTGGACGAGCAGGGCCGCTACTGCGGTCTCATCAGCCGCCGGAACTTCCTGAACCTGCGCCGCAAGCAGGTGATTTTGGTGGACCACAACGAGCGGACCCAGGCGGTGGACGGGCTGGAGCAGGCCGAGATCCTGGAGATCATCGACCACCACCGCATCGGCTCTCTGGAGACCGGCAGTCCGGTCTACTTCCGCAATGTGCCGGTTGGGTGCACGGCCACCATCCTGTACGGGATGATGGAGGAGCAGAAGATCGTCCCGCCCAAGCAGATCGCAGGACTGCTCCTCTCAGCCATCCTCTCCGATACGCTGATGTTCCGCTCCCCCACCTCCACTTCTATGGATGAAGCTGCGGCTCGTGCCCTGGCCGTGCTGGCGGAGGAGGATATCCCCACCTATGCCGGCCAGATGTTTGAGGCGGGGGGCGATTTGACCGGCCGCACGCCGGAGGAGCTGTTCCGCTCGGATTTCAAGGTGTTCGAGTTTGGCGAGCACCGCTTTGGCGTGGGGCAGTCCTTCTTCATGACCGAGAAGCTGCGCTCGGATGCGGAGGCGCTGCTGCGGCCTTATCTGCCCGAGGCGGCCATGAAGGCCGGCATCCCGCTGGTGTTTTACATGTTGACCAATACGCTGGAGGAGGACACCAACGTGATTTGCTGGGGCGAGCACGCTGAGGAGATGCTGGAGAGGGCTTTTGGCCGGGCGCCGGAGGACGGCAGGCTCTCTCTGCCCGGCGTGGTCAGCCGGAAGATGCAGATGATCCCCCCTCTGCGGTTGGCTCTGAACAGTTGATGAAGCGCACAGTACAACCGGGGGCCGGATTCCAATTTGGGAATCCGGCCCCCGGTTCTTGGTTTGCTCGGACAGGACAGCCGCCCAGCTGGAGCCCGGCCATGCGCTGGCTAAGCTCGGGTCAGCCATAGTCGTAGAGCACAGAGCGGGACTGCTCTGCCCTGTTCCGCGCCAGAGAGCGGCTGACTGGCGCAGCCCGGCCGCCAAACACCCGGCGCGGCCGGAGAGCTCGGAACGAAAGAACGTCGGGACAAGCGGCGTGACGCTTGCCCCGACGTGGTGCGGGCATGGGGACTCGAACCCCAACGCCGGAAAGCACGAGAACCTAAATCTCGCATGTCTACCAATTCCATCATGCCCGCAGAAAAGGAGAGAAGCAAATCTGTTGCCTTATCCCACGACTTCCTCTGAATCGCTGAAGGAATATGGGACCTGTACGCCCATGGCCGTATTAGGAACGGAAGCCGACGACTTTATTACTTTACCATTAGAACAGGAAATTGTCAATCTGTCACAGTATGATCCGCGCTGGGGTTGCGGCTTTGCCCCGGAGGCAGTATAATAGAAGCATTCCGAGTTTTGAGGATGTGACCGAAATGAACCCCACGCCCAGGATCGCCCTGTTCCACGACCTGTCCGGCTACGGGCGCTGCTCCCTGACCGTGGTCCTGCCGGTGCTCTCCTCCATGGGGGGGCAGTGCTGCCCCGCGCCCACCGCCTATCTCTCCGCCCACACGGCCTACCCGGCCTCCGACAAGGCGGTCTTTCTGGACATGACCGACCAGATGGCGGGGGTGGCCCCCCACTGGCGGGAGCTGGGGGCCTCCTTCGGCGCGATCTACAGCGGCTTTCTGGGCTCGGAGCGGCAGATTGGCGTGCTCCAGGACTTTATCCGCGCCTTCCGGCAGGAGGGGACGGTGGTGCTCATCGACCCGGTGATGGGGGACTACGGCGCCCCCTACCGCACCTACACCCCCGCCATGTGCCGCCGGATGGGGGAGCTGGCCGCCATGGCCGACGTCATCACCCCCAACCTCACCGAGGTCTCCCTCCTGCTGGGGGAGCCCTACGAGGAGCGCCCCCGGGAGGACACCCTGCGCCGCTGGATGGACGCCCTCTCCCTGGACGGCCGCCGCTCGGTGGCGGTGACCGGCGTCCACCTGACCGACGGCCGGGTGGGGGCGGCCTGCCTGGACCGGGCCACCGGCCGGGTCAGCTATGCCATGGCGGTGGAGGAGCCCGCCCACTTCCCGGGCACCGGGGACCTCTACGCCAGCGTCTTGCTGGGGAGCCTGCTCCAGGGCGGGGATCTGGCCGCGGCCAACGGGCGGGCGGTGGATTTCGTCCAGCGCTGCGCCCGGCGCACCCTGGAGCTGGGCACGCCCCCTCTGGAGGGGGTCCAGTTTGAGCCCCTGCTGGGGGAGCTGACCAAATAAACTTCAAAAGTATGCGGGCCGAGAGGCGTTTTTCGCCGCGCGTATACCGCGGCGAAAAACAAACTTTGATTTTGTTCGCGCCTGCGGGCGCGAAGACTGCGAGAGGCTTCTCTGGCTGAAAAACGCGGCATCCCGATAGGG
>DVHW01000269.1 GCA_018711785.1 Candidatus Galloscillospira excrementavium | reverse complement strand
TGGCCGTCTTGGGGGAGAGGTCCATGAGCCGGGTGATAGCCTGGGAGGTCTTGCCCTTGGAGCGGGTCTCCAGGAACTTGCCCAGGGTGATAAGGGTGAGGATCATGCCCGCGGACTCGAAGTAGAGGTCCATGGTCCACCGGTCCACCAGCGCCAGGTCCCTGTGGCCCAGGCCCCAGGAGATCTGGAACAGGGCCACGATGCCGTAGATCACCGCGGCGGCGGAGCCCAGGGCGATGAGGGAGTCCATGTTGGGCGCGCCCTTGAAGAGGGTCTTGAAGCCCACCTTGTAGTACTTGTCGTTGACGTACATGATGGGCAGCACCAGCAAAAACTGGATGAGGGCCACGCTCAGGCCGTTGGCGCGCATGTCGTGGAAGAAGGCGGGCAGGGGCCAGCCCATCATGTGGCCCATGGCGATATAGAACAGGGGGATGAGGAACACGAAGGAAACGATGAGCCGCCGCTTCATGCTCTTCAGCTCCTCGGCCATGGGGTCGGCCGCCGGCGCCGCCGCCCGGGCGCCGCCCTTTGCCGCCGGGAGGGGGCAGGAGGCCCCGTAGCCCGCCTCGGCCACCGCGGCCTCGATGGCCTGGGGGGTGGTCTTGTCCGGGTCGTACTCCACGGTCATGGAGTTGGAGAGCAGGTTCACGTTCACCTCGCTCACCCCCGGCACCTTCCGCACCGCCTTGTCCACATGGGCGGAGCAGGCGGAACAGGTCATGCCGGTCACGTTGAATTTCTGCTTCATGGGAGTTCACCTGTCTTTCTTAGGAAGAAGTACCCTTTTTATCTGCGAAAGTATTTGCACCCCCGTTTTTGCACCCCCCTGTTTCTTTCGCCTTGCCGAAAGAAACAGCGCCGTGCACGGTGGAAAAAGAAAGGGCGCTCTTTGCGCGGCGGTACCGTCTCGGTGTCGTTACGCCCTGCCACGCGCCTCTCGCACCGTGGGCGATAAACGAATTTGGAAACCGATACCGTATCGCTCTTGCACGCGCTCCGCGCTGGCGTGGGCAGGCGTCGGGAGTCCGTGCGTTGGGGCAAAAACTCCGCCGGTTTTCTGTGTTCTGTTTTGTTCTGTGCTACTTCAATATTTTGCCCAGGATGGCCACCAGCTCGTCGATCTTCTGCTCCCGCTCGGCAGGGGTGGCCGCCTCGTTGACGCAGTGCTTCAGGTGGGCGGTCATAATCTCCCGGTTCACCCGGCCCAGCAGGGCCTCGGTGGCCATCAGCTGCTGGGAGATGTCGATGCAGTAGCGGTCCTCCTCCACCATGCGGACGATGCCGTCCATCTGTCCGCGGGCGGTCTTGAGCATCCGCAGAATCTTGGCGCGGTCTGCCTGCATAAGCTCGCCTCCTTTTTCGTCTAACACCCCCCTGGGGTGTAGTGTAATCCTACTCCTGTTCTGGGGATTTGTCAAGCCCTTTTGGGGTAAAAAAAGCGGGGCGCCCCGGCCATACCGGTGCGCCCCGCCTGGGGAGACCTGTTTCCCTGTCCAGCCGTCCGCTAGTCCGCCCCGTCCCGGCGCGCCTCCCCGCGCCCCGGGAACATCATGCCGAAGGCCGCCGCCAGCAGCAGGCAGCACAGCAGCACGCTCCGCTCCCCCAGGACCCGGCCGGCCAGTGCGCCCAGGGCCGCGCCCAGGACGAAGCACAGGATGATGCCGTAATACCGCCCGGCGCTCCGCAGCTCCTCCCGCTCCCCCGTCTGGCTGAAGCGCCAGAGGGCCTCGGTGCCGCTGCGGAGGTTTCCGGTACACATGGTGGTGGCAAAGGCCCTCCCCCGCAGCTTGCGGAAGCTCTCCACCTGCACGGCGCAGACAAAGGACACCGCCACATTGGCCGCCATGTTCCACGCCTGGGGCAGGAAGGCCACCGCCAGCAGGATCAACAGCTCGGCGGCCACGGTGACCTGCCGCCAGTGGAGCCTTCCCCGGAGCGGGGCGCGGCTGCGCACCGCCTCGGCGGCCACCACCCCGGCGGCAAAGGCCAGGATGGGGACCAGATAGCCCAGGGCGGCGCTCCAGTTCCCCTCCAGCGCCCGCACGCCCAGGAGCACCATGTTCCCGGTCTGGGCGTTGGCGAACACCCCGCCCCGGCACAGGTAGGTGTAGGCGTCCAGAAATCCGCCGGCCAGGGTCAGCACCGCCCCCACCCGGAAGGACTCCGACCGCTGTGCCATGGCTTTGCTGTTCATCTGTACCACCCTCCCGCGCAAATCGGGAGAGGCCGGCCTGGGCCGCCTCTCCCGATGCTCTGGGGCATGCCGCTCAGAAGGGCAGGCCCAGTCCGCCGGTCACCTGCTGCATGGCCGACTGCATCTCGCTGTCCGCCGCCTGGAGGGCGCCGTTCACCGCCGCCACCACCAGGTCCTGGAGCATCTCCACATCCTCCGGGTCTACCGCCTCGGGGTCGATGGCGATGGCGGTGACCTGGTGCTGGCCGTTCACCGTGGCGGTCACCACGCCGCCCCCGGCGGCAAAGGTGTACTCCTTGGCCTGGAGCTCCGCCTGGAGCCGCTGCATCTCCTGCTGCATCTTCTGGGCCTGCTTGATCATGTTCATGTTGACGCCGCCCATGCCGGGCATGCCCCGGCCGCCGAATCCTTTCGCCATCTCGGTCCTGTCTCCCTTCCGTCCCCGCGGGGACGACCTTGTGTTATTCCTTGATGATGATATTGTCAAACTGCTGCCCAAAGGCCAGCAGCTCGTCCAGCTCGTCCCCTCCGGAGGCGGGCGGATTGGCCGCGGCGGAGGCCGCCGGCGCGCTGCCCACCACCACCTCCACCCGGAGGACATTCCCCAGCAGGGCGCTTCCCGCCGCCTTGACGGCCTCCAGCACCGGGGGCTTGTGGATCATGCTCCGGGTGAAGTCGGAGTCCGCGTACAGGGTGAGCACGCCGTTCTCCGCCCGGCCCTGCACCATGGCGGGGTTGTTGAGGAAGGTGTACTCCCCCATGGGCACCCGGCCCCGGAGGGACTGCACCAGCGCCGGCCAGAAGTCCCCGGAGACACCCGCCGCAGGGGCCGGGCCCTCCGGTGCCGCGGCTGCGGGCTTCGGCGCGGCTGCTTCCGGCACCATCTCCACCCGCTCCCCCGGCTCGTCGGGCAGGGGCGGGCGCTCCTCCTCCCAGGGGGGCGTGTCCCGCTCCGCCGCTCCGGGCCCTTCGGCCTTCCCGGCCGGCGCGGAATGGGCCGACCCCTGGGCCTGGGCCGGCGCCCCGCTCCGGAGGGCGTCCTCCAGCCGGGCCAGGCGGGCATTGAGGCCCTCCAGGCCGCTGTCCAGCCGCTCGTCGCAGGCCCGGATGAGACACAGCTCGGTGTCGGTCCGCCGGTTGGCGCTCCGGCCCAGGTCGGCGGCGGTGGACTGGAACAGGTGCAGCATCTGGACCAGCCGCTGGGGAGAGAAGAGCCCTCCCAGGCGGCGCATGGTCCCCTCGTCGTAGCCGCCGGTGAGCAGCCCCGCCCCGCCCCTGGGGGCGGTGGCCCGGATGAGCAGGTCCCGGGTCAGGGCGGACAGCTCCCCCAGCAGGCTGCCCACGTCCTTCCCCGCTCCGTAGAGCCGGGAGAGGGTCTCCAGGGCTGCCGCCGTGTCCCGGCCGCCGATCTGCTCCATGAGCCGGGCGGTCTCCAGATTGCCCGCCAGGCCCAGGGCGGAGAGCACCTCTCCCTCCCCGATGGTCCGCCCGGGGGCCACGCACTGGTCCAGCAGGCTCAGGGCGTCCCGCATGCCGCCGTCGGCCAGGCGGGCCAGGAGCGCCGCCCCCTCCGCCGTCAGGCCGATGCCCTCCTGCTCCGCCACCCAGGCCAGCCGCCCGGCGATCTCGGTGGGCAGGATGCGCTTGAAGGAGAACTGCTGGCAGCGGGACTTGATGGTGGCAGGCACCTTGTGCAGCTCGGTGGTGGCCAGAATGAACATCAGGTGCTCCGGCGGCTCCTCCAGGATCTTCAGCAGGGCGTTGAAGGCCGCGGTGGAGAGCATATGGACCTCGTCCACGATGTACACCCGCTTTTTCACCGCCGCGGGGGTGT
>DVHW01000268.1 GCA_018711785.1 Candidatus Galloscillospira excrementavium | reverse complement strand
GCCCGAGCTGCTGCTCACCTTCTGCTGCGGCATGGCCGCCTGGCTGGTCACCGGCAAGCTGCGCCCCCTCATTCAAAACCTGCTGGGCATCAACGATAAGGAGACCATTTCCTTCGTCCACGGGGCCGGGGAGCCCATCACGAATTGGGAGTGGCTGCTGTACATCGCCTTCCACGCGGTAATGTACCTTCTTCTGGCCTTCCTCTTCCGGGCCAGGAACCGCCTCAACCACAACCGCTACACCTCCTGGGCCGTAGCGGGCCTGTCTGTGGTGACGGTGCTCTCGGTGAACGTGCTCGTCTGTATCTCCCGGGCCTACGAGGGGGAGAGCTTCGTGCTCAACGTGGTCCTCAAGGTCTTCTGCGTGATGCTTGGCCTGGCGGTGCTCTTTCTGTGCTCCGGCCTGCTCTCCCTCAGCGGCAAGGACCAGCAGCTGGAGGTGCTCCACCACCTCTGGCGGCAGGACAAGGTGCAGTTCGAGTCGGTGAAGGCCAACATGGACGTCATCAACATGAAGTGCCACGACCTCAAGCACATCCTGGACAAGATCGAGGGCAAGCTCACCTCGGAGGAGGTCAGCTCCCTGCGGGAGGCCATCCAGTTCTACGACTCCAACATCAAGACCGGCAACGAGGTGCTGGACGTGGTGCTGTGCGAGAAGGCCATGACCTGCCAGAAAAACGGCATCACCTTCTCCTGCATGGCCGACGGGGCCAAGCTGGCCTTTCTCTCCCCGGTGCAGACCTATACCTTCTTCGGCAATATCATCGACAACGCCATCGAGGCGGTCAAGCAGCTGCCCGACCCGGAGGACAAGATCATCGCCCTCACCTGCCGGGAGACCGCCCAGGGCCTGGAGGTCGAGGAGTCAAACTATTTCAGCGGCGAGCTGAAGCTCGCCGCCGGCTTGCCGGTGACCGGCAAGGAGGACCAGGGGCGCCACGGCTTCGGCATCAAGAGCATCCGCTATATCGCCGAGCAGTACGGCGGCCAGGTGGAGCTCCACATTGTGGAGAACATGTTCTTTCTCAAGGTGCGCTTCCCCCTCGGCCTGGCGAAGCGCGGCGCGTGATCAGCCCATACAGCAAAAGAGCCCCGCCCGGCGGCCGCCGGACGGGGCTCTCGCTATCCTTCTCGCGTGTCAGGCCAGGCCGGCGAGCAGCGCCTCCTCGAATTTGGGCAGCCACCACTCCCGGTAGCCCGCCTTGGAGGGGTGGATGCTGTCCGACATGCAGAGGGCGTATTCCTCCTCCGTCAGGTCGTTGAAGTCCGTATCCCGGTACAGGTCGATGATCCCGATATCCCACTTGTCCGCGATCCGCTCCAGAGCCTCCACCATGGTCCCGTAGTTCTCGTCCCCCATGGGCGGATTGGTGTAGAACCAGATGGGGCAGTCCCAGGTCTCCCGGACCGTGGCGATGATATACTCCATGGCCCCGAAGGTGGTGGCCCGGTCAAAGGCCGCCGGGTCCCGCACATCCTCCCCGGTGACCTCCCCGAAGCCGCCGGGGTTCCCCTTGTCGTTGGTGGAGAGCTGGCAGACAAAGGCGTCCACCTGTTCCGCCCGCTCCTCCGAGGCCAGATAGGCGTCCAGACGGGCCACATAGCTCTCCCCGTTCAGGTCGGCCAGAGTGGTGCCGGACACCGCCTCCTTGATGCACACCGCGCCGTGCTTCCTGGCGATGAAATCGGCCATGGACTCCCCGCCGGAGCTGGCGCCATAGGTCACCGAAGAGCCCAGCCAGAAGATGGTCTTCCCCTCCAGGGGGCTCTCGGGCAGCTCCTCCGTGGCGGCCACGGAGTACTCCTCCCGGTTGCCGATGATGGTGACGTTGATCTTCTGGTCCACCGTCTTGCCGCCGTAGACAAATTTGGCGAAGAGGGTGGTCCGGGTCAGGGGGGCGTCCACAATGATGCCCTCGTAGGGCACGTTCTCCACCACGCTGCCGTCCCGCAGCGTGGCGTTGATGACCACGCCGGCGGGGTCGAATGCCTCCCCCTCCTCGTAGTCCAGCCGCTCCGGGGGGGTGGCGATCTCCAGCCGCCACACAGCCTGCCCCTCGCCGGCGGACGGCTCCCCCGCGGCGGTGGGCTGGGCGCTCTCCTCCCCGCCGCAGGCGGCCAGGAGCAGCGTCAGTCCCGCCAGCAGCGCGAAAGCCGTCCTCTTCACAGCGCTTTTCATGCAGCCACTTCCCTTCTTTTCTTATTCCACGGTGATGGTATAGGTGCCGGCGGCGGTGAGGGTCACCACGTTCCCCTCCACCGCGGCCTCGCCGCCCTCCACGGTGATGCCGCTGCCCATGCTCTCGGGGATGACCACCCTGCCCGGGGCGTCAATGGCGGTGACGGTGAGCACATGGCTGCCGTCCTCCCCGGTCTTCAGGGACGCGCCCAGCTCCCCCTTGGGGGTCCAGACCGTGCAGGAGAAGCTGTCCAGCACGTCGGCGGGGGCGATCTCATAGGAGGCAAAGCCCGCGCCGGTGGAGCGGATGCCCGTCACATACTTGGACAGGATGTAGAGGGGGCCGGAGGTCCAGCCGTGGTTCACCGTACCGGTGTCGTCGTTGAACAGCTCCCAGAGGGTGTCGTACTCGTCGTGGAGCATGGGGTCGTACCGCTCCAGCATCCGCTGGAGAGCCAGGTCGGTGTGGCCCATGACACACAGGGCCTCCAGCACATACTTCTCGGTGAAGGGGCTGGCCTCATAGGTGGTCATGATGACCTGGGTGATGAGCTCCCAGTCGCCCTCCTCCGCCAGGCCGGACAGGGCCAGCAGGGCGTTGGCCCGCTCGTCGATGACGTCGCTCTCCGGGCTCTTGAAGCCCTCAGGGGTGTAGTAGGCATCGTGGTAGGCGGCCTTCATGGCCTTCATCCGCTCGGTGAGGAACTCCGTCCCCTCCGTGATGCCCAGGTCGGCGGCCAGCTGGCGGGTGACAGACAGGGCATAGTAGTAGATGCTGGCCTGGAGCAGCCTGCGATCGATGTGCTCCCCCCAGTCGTCCCAGGTCCAGGAGCCGTCCCGGTAGGCGGGCAGGCCGTTCTCCATCTCAAAGAGCTGGAGGTAGTCCAGGGATGCCTCGCAGTAGGCGGTCATGGTCTCCACGTCCCCGGAGTGGAGCCAGTAGTGGTAGGCGCTGGTCATGAAGATCAGGCTCTGGTTGGGAATCTCCTGGGGCTTGACGCTGGGAGCCCGGCTGGGGATGGCGCCGCCCACGGGGGTCCAGGCCACACAGGCCAGGATAGCCTTCTTGGTCATGTCCAGCGCCCCCTGGTCGTAGCTGTACAAGGCGGAGTCGATCTGGTTGGAAGCATCCCCCATGTAGGGGCCCCGCTCCCGCTCGGGGCAATCCATGTAGGTGTCCCGCATGCAGATGGCGACGGTGTTGAGGGCCTCCTGCCAGAGCTGGTCCAGATCGGCGTTGGAGGAGGAGAAGGACCCCGCCCACGCCCCATTGAACTCGCTCTTCCGGTAGGCCAGGCGGGTAAAGGTCACCCCGGCCTCGGCCTCGATGATGACCTTGGAGCCGCTGCGCCAGGGGTAGTTCTCATAGCTCTGGGCCCCCTCGGCGGTGACATAGGTGTCCTTGAAGTTGGCGAGGCCCTGCCGGTCGGTGTAGGTGTCGGTGTAGAAGGTGAGCTTCTTCCCCGCCGGGGCCTCCAGCTCAAAATAGGCGGTGAACTGGATATTGCCGGGCAGCTCCATCACCAGGGTGGTGTCCTCGGTCAGGGTCTGTCCCACGTAGTCGGCGGCATTGGCGAAGTCGGTGAGTTCGTGGAACTTGATGGGGGCGGTCATGGCGGCGTAGAGGGCGCCGAAGGGCAGGTCCCCGGCCTTGGAGATGGGGGTGGCGCTCTCCCAGGCGCTGTCATCATAGTCCAGGCCGTAGAACTCCCCAAGGTCGTCCCGGGCGTCAAAGTAGACGTTACGCTCGGCCAGCATGGAGGACTGGGTGTAGCCCGGATAGTCCACCCCGGCAGTCACACGGTTTTTATAGGCGTTGTGGCGGGCGGCCTTCCAGGTGTGGTCGGAGGCAATGGTCTCTCCCCCCGCCTCCATCTCAAAGATCAGGCCCGCCTGGGGGAACTCATCCCCCTCCTCGGTGGTGAGGATGGGCACAATGGAGCCGTCGCCAGAGCGGCCATTGAAGGCCACCAGGAGGGCGATGACATTCTCCCCCTCTCGGAGGTTGGTGATCTCCACGCTGTCGTAGTAGCAGTCATAGGGAGTGGGGCCCCGCTTCAGGGAGCCGTCCAGCACCACCATCTCCCCGTTCACCCAGAGCACATACTTGTCCACAGCGGAGATGAAAGCGGTGGCGGACTCCACCGCCTCGTCCAGGGTGAACGTCTTGCGGAAGGCCACATAGCTGTCCTCGGAGCAGCCCTCAGTCCAGATCCACTGGGCGGTCCAGTCGCTCTTTTCGTAGCTGGCGATGGCGTCCAGGTAAGCCAGGTCGGAGCGGTCCGGCTGGCCCCGATCGGGAGCGGTCTCGCTCACCAGCTCGCCGGTGGGGGTGGGCGTGGCGTCGGCGGCCTCCTCAGTGCAGCCGGTCAGCGGCGTGAGCAGGAGGGCTGCGCACAGCAACAGGCAGAATGTCCTAACGAACAGTTTTGTTTTCATTCTATCATCCCCTTGACTTAATACCATTGGACTGTATAAAGCAGCGGTCATTTTACCATTTATTAATTATAAGAATCCACAAGAAGCTGTGAACTGAATTCGCACAACCTTGTCTCCAAACCGCATAACCTGCAGATAACTACAACACTTTGTCTTGGAGAAATCAGGCAGCCATATTGCTCAGCGGCTTGAGTGCAACTACTTGAATAGCCAGCAGGGGTCTGACAAGACCTCAGCTTTGTTATATCTTTTTCGAGCCATCTTTTTCACCCACCACCATTCATTTTGGGGTTGATTTTAAAGTTTCATTATATAGAAATAGAGATAAAGGTCAATAACTAAAGATTG
>DVHW01000267.1 GCA_018711785.1 Candidatus Galloscillospira excrementavium | reverse complement strand
GATTTTTTCGCCGGAACAGATGCTTTTTATGGAGTCGGGTGCGGAAGGTCAGAAGCAGGGGGCGTAAGAGGCGGCGCGGACGCTCTCAGGCGAGCCGGAGGAGCCATACACCGTGGCGGTCACCACCAGGCGGTAGTCTCCGCTGGTACACCTGGGCACGCTTCTGTCCAGCGTGAAGCGGTCGGAGTAGACCGTCTGGGTCCAGGAGGTCACAACACGGTACTCTCCAGAGACAGCGTCCGCTTTTTCCAGGGTGACCGTGGCAGTGATGCGGGTGGTGCCATCCTTGCCGTTTATAACCGCGTTGCACTGGGCTGTTGTACTTACAAACTGAAGCAGAGAAGAAGCATATGATGTTTCGTCAATTCGTCGCGGAGTGATTTCTGAAGCAGAACAGGCGAGTGAGAACAGCAGGGTCAGCGCGAGAGTCAGGGAGATTACCTTTCGATTCATTGGTATCATTCCTTTCTTGTTCCGGCGGGATGTCTCGGCGGTGCGCTCTACTCTATAAACGCGCGGGGGACCCGTTTTGTTAGTGAAAAAAGCAAAATTTTTTCAAAAAATTTTTTGCGCAGAAAAAGTCCCCCTGTGCCCGCTGCACAGGGGGGATGTTCAGCCGAAATACCGGATGCTCTCGGCGATTTGGAGAAGGACCTCGCTGTCCTCCAGATAGGTCATCAGGTCAAAGTAGGTGCCGGTGGCCTCGTCGGTCCAGATGAGGTAGCTGGGCTCTCCCGGCTCGTTGGCGGGGAAGAAGTCGGCGGCGCTGCCGTGGACGGTGATAGCGTAGTGGTCCTGGTGTTCCGTGTCGATGATAATATTAGCGTTAGCAGTAGTATAATGCAGAAAAATTTCATCGCCCACCTCATTTTCATATATGAGGATAGTCACAAGACTCATGATATTTTCTTCTGCCAGTTCAAATCCCTCAGGCAGCCAGGTGGGACGCCAGAGGCCGTTCTCACCGAAGCCCTGAGGGTTGCCCTGGAAGGTGATGTCGGCCCGGTCGGAGAGCCATTGGATGAAGATCCTCTGGACCCAGGCCCGTGCTGTGGGGCTGGCCGCCATCAGCGCGCCAAAGGCCACGCCGGCCACCAGGAGCAGACAGGCCGCCGCCCGCAGGGCCCGCTGCCCTGCGCTCCATGCCCGCCGCCTTAGCCGGCGGACATATCCAATGGGGTCGGAGAGAAAAGCGGCGCGCCGGTCCAGATACCCCTGAGAGAAGCGGGGCGCGGCCGGCTCCTGGGAGAGGGCTCCCACCCAGTCCAGGCGGGCGGCCTCCAGCAGGGCGGCGCGGAGATCCGCGTCGAACCGCCCGCCGCTTTGCCTATCCATAGGGATACCCCTCCTCTCTCAGCTGCTCCCGGAGCAGCTGTTTGCCGCGAAAGATGCGCTGGCGCACGGTATTGGAGGTCAGCCCCAGCTGCCGGGCGATCTCCCGGGGGGACAGCTCCAGCAGCAGGTGGAGCTCCAGTACCTCCCGGTAGTGCTCCGGCAGGGCCCGGACCAGCTCCACCAGATGGGCAAAGCCCGCCCCGGCCTCCGGGTCCTCCCGGGCGGGGAGGGCCTTCTCCGCCTCCGCTTCCAGAGGGGAAAAGCGGCCCTCCTTGCGCAGGATGGACAGCGCGGCATGTTTCACTATAATAACGCACCAGCCATCCATTTCGTTACGGGAATGCTGAAAAAATTTTTTGGTTTGGGGAAAGTGACGGGCCATGGAGACAAAGGCGTCCCCCACCGCGTCCTCTGCCAGGGAAGGGGAGTGCAGGATGCCCAGCGCCACCGCATAGAGCTTGCGCTCGTATTTCTCGTAGATACGGGCCATCAGGACCCGGTCGCTCTCGTCCTCCAGCAGGCTCAGGCAGACCGCCAACATGCACGCCCCACCTCCTTTTTATTAGGGTATCATAAAAAAGCTATCTGTGCTACAATAAAATGCAATGTACAGAAATAGTCGGTGGATGCTTCTTAAACACTTCTTAAAGGTTTTCCTGCTTGAGAAGTAAGAAAGTCCTGCTACAATGAGAGCGAGAATGAGGTGACTGGGCTTGTATACCATTTTGATCTGTGACGACGACAAGGACATCGTTTCCGCGCTGGACATCTATCTCACCAGCGAGGGGTACGCGACCCTCAAGGCCTACAACGGGCTGGAGGCCATCCGCCTGGTGGAGGAGCAGGAGGTCCACCTGGTCCTGCTGGACGTGATGATGCCCGGGCTGGACGGCATCCGGGTGACCGCCAAGCTGCGGGAGAAGCACAACATCCCCATCATCCTCCTCACCGCCAAGAGCGAGGACTCGGACAAGGTGCTGGGGCTGAACATCGGCGCGGACGACTACATCACCAAGCCCTTCAACCCCATCGAGGTCATCGCCCGGGTGAAGAGCCAGCTGCGGCGGTACACCACCCTGGGCGGCCGCCAAAAGCAGGACGAGACCCCCAAGCTGCGCAACGGCGGCATCGTCATGGACGACGGGGCCAAGTCGGTCACCGTGGAGGGGGAGGCGGTGGCCCTCACCCCCATCGAGTACAACATCCTCAAGCTGCTCCTCTCCCACCCGGGACAGGTGTTCTCCACCGGGCAGATCTACGAGCGGGTGTGGAACGACCCCTCCCTGGGCTCGGAGAACACGGTGGCGGTCCACATCCGCCACCTGCGGGAGAAGATCGAGATCGACCCCGCCGAGCCCCGGTACCTGAAGGTGGTCTGGGGCCTGGGGTACAAAATGGAGAAAATGCCGTGAGGAGCTGGTGGCGTTGAAAGAACTCCGAAGCAATCCCGTGGCCCGGGCCGCGCTGACGATGGTGTGCCTGGTCCTGGTGTCGGTGGCCTTCTGGGCGGTGGTCCTCACCGGGAGCAAGTGGGACGATTTGTGGACCGGCGGGGACTACTACAACAGCTACACCGCCCGGGAGGACACCTGGGAGGAGCTGGAGTGGGTACGGACCCTGCTGAGGCTGCGGCAGAAGGAGGAGTGGGAGGGCTCCCTCTCCTATCTGGAGCAGGAGCAGCTGGAGAAGCTGGAGGAGAACCTCTCCGCCGGGAACACCAACTTCCGCTACCAGGTCCACGACCAGTCGGGCACCCTGCTGGACAGCAACCTGGGCGGCGCGCTGCTGGAGGACGCCACCGGCTTTCAGGAGACCAACTCGTTCATCCTCTCCTCGGGCGGGGAGCTCCAGGGGAAGGACTACTCCTACTATGACTCTGAGGGCGAGTGCCACGTGCTGATGGCCTGGACCGGGGAGGGGTACGAGACCTTCTATCCGCAGGAGTGGGAGAACCGGTGGAACGAGTACGGCTACTACTCCGACGGCTACGGCTTTTATGACTACAACTCCGCCCTGGACCAGCGCCTCCGCACCCGGGAGCTGGCGGTGGAGTACGGCGTGGCCCGGCCCATGGCGGTGGACGACCACTATCGGGACAGCGCGGAGCAGTACGCGAACATGCAGCGCCTCCTGCCCTATATCGCCGCCCTGGCCCTGGTCTCCAGCCTGCTGGCCCTCGCCGCCCTGGCGGCCTTCTGCTCTGCCGCCGGCCGGCGGGAGGACGGGAGCCTGGCCGCCGGCTGGCAGGAGCGCATCCCCTACGACGTATACCTCCTGGCCGACGCAGTCCTGGCCAGCGCCCTCCTCGCCGCCGGGGACCAGGTGACCTACGCCTTCAACCAGAACGGGGCCCGGCCGGCGGTGCTGGTGGGCCTGGGGGTGTTCACCCTCCTGGGCGCCGCCCTGGCCCTGGCCCTGGTCCACACCACCGCCGTGCGCGTCAAGGGCCGCAGGCTGCTGCGCAGCACCCTGCTCTGGCGCGGGTGCGCCGCCCTGGGCCGGTGGGCCCGGCGGGTGGGGGAGCACTGGTCCGTCACCCGGCGGGTGGTGGTGCTCTTCCTGCTCTACCTGGTGGGCACCTCCCTCACCGCGTGGACGCTGGTGCTCATCCCGGTGTTCCAGGGCTTCGTGCTCTGGTGCATCTGCCGCTGGACCCGCCAGTGGCGGGCCATCCGCGCCGCCACCGGGGAGATCGTGGGGGGCAATCCAGACCACAAGATCGACACCCGGGGCATGTACCGGGACCTGCGGGAGCACGCTGAGCAGCTCAACGACCTGGGGGCGGCCATCAGCAGCGCGGTGGACGAGCGGCTCCGGTCGGAGCGGATGAAGGCCGAGCTCATCACCAACGTGTCCCACGACCTGAAGACCCCCCTGACCTCCATCATCAACTATGTGGACCTGCTGAAAAAGACCGGCATCCAGGACCCCAAGGCCCTGGAGTGCATCGAGGTGCTGGAGCGCAAGAGCCAGCGGCTCAAGAAGCTGACCGAGGACCTGGTGGAGGCCAGCAAGGCCTCCACCGGCAGCCTGACGGTGAACCGGGAGCGGCTGGGCATGGTCCAGCTGGTCCGCCAGGCCCTGGCGGAGTACGACGACCGCTTCGAGGGCGCCGGATTGACGGTGGTGCCCCAGCTGCCCGAGGAGGAGCACTACATCCAGGCCGACGGCCGCCACGTGTGGCGGGTGCTGGACAACCTCCTCTCCAACTGCAACAAGTACGCCCTGCCGGGGACCCGCATCTACCTGGACGTGTACGCCTGGGACGGGAGCGTGGTGCTCACGGTGAAGAACATCTCCAGCCAGGCGCTGAACATCCCGGCGGACCAGCTGATGGAGCGGTTCGTCCGGGGGGATGAGTCCCGCACCACCGAGGGCTCCGGCCTGGGGCTGTCCATCGCCCGGAGCCTCACCGAGCTCCAGGGCGGCGCCTTCCGCATCGACATCGACGGGGACCTGTTCAAGGCCGTGGTCTCCTTCCCGGAAGACCTGACCCCGCCGCCCGTCCCGGCCCTGCCGGAGACCGAGGGGGGAGCGGACCTCCCGCCGGAGAACATGGAGGAGAACCGGGCGGGCTGACCGGAGAGAAAAACCGGGGCAGAGGTGGGATACTGGAGGTATCCCGCCTCTGCCATACCTGCACAGGCGGAGAAACCGCGGAAAAGGAGGAAATCACACCGTGTATGACGTGATCGTGATCGGCGGCGGCCCGGCGGGGCTGACCGCCGCCCTGTACGCCCGGCGGGCCGGGCTCACCACCCTGGTGCTGGAGGGGGGCGCCCTGGGGGGCCAAGCGGCCTCCACGCCGGAGATCGAGAACTGGCCGGGGAGCCTGCACCTCTCCGGGGCGGAGTTTGCCATGAACCTCTACGAGCAGGTGAAGGCCCTGGGGGCGGAGGTGCGGTTTGAGCGCGCCTCCGGCCTGAGGGATGAGGGGGCGGTGAAGCGGGTGCTCACCCCCTCGGGCAGCTGGGAGGGCCGGACGGTCATCCTGGCCAACGGCGTGCGCCGGCGGAAGCTGGAGGTGCCGGGGGAGGAGCGGCTGGCCGGCCGGGGGGTGAGCTACTGCGCCACCTGCGACGGCAACTTCTTCCGCGGCCGGGAGACCGCCGTGGTGGGGGGCGGCAACACCGCCCTGGAGGACGCCCTGTTCCTCGCCAAGCTGTGCCCCAAGGTGTGGCTCATCCACCGGCGGGACACCTTCCGGGGGGAGGAGCACCTGGTGCGGGCGGTGGAGCACACGGGCAACATCGTCCCCCTGATGGAGCACCGGGTGCTGTCCATCCGGGGGGACGAGCGGGTGGA
The DNA here is from genome assembly GCA_018711785.1 of Candidatus Galloscillospira excrementavium. GTDB lineage: Bacteria > Bacillota > Clostridia > Oscillospirales > Oscillospiraceae > Galloscillospira_A > Galloscillospira_A excrementavium. Next base: position 6,641 of record DVHW01000267.1, on the reverse strand, counting down.
GTCGGTGGAGGTGGCCGGGCCGGAGGGCGTCCGGGAGCTGCCGGTGGCCGGAGTGTTCGCCGCCGTGGGCCTCATCCCGGACAACAGCCCCTTCTCGCCCCCGCTGGAGCTGGACGAGCACGGCTACGTCCGCTCCGGGGAGGACTGCCGCACCAATGTGCCCGGCGTCTTTGCCGCCGGGGACACCCGGGCCAAGGTCCTGCGCCAGCTGGTCACCGCCGCCGCCGACGGCGCGTCGGCGGCCCGGCAGGCAGGGGAATACCTGGACTGAGAGGAAATGCGCCGCCCCGCACCCTTCACTGGGTGCGGGGCGGCGCGCTGCGCGTGCGGTCAGTTTCCAATCAGGAAGTCGAGAATGTCCCAGCCGTCGGAATTCTGGGCCTTGTAGAGCTCGGTGTATCCGCAGCTGGTGCAGGAGACCGTGATGAATTTCTTGTTCTGAATGTCGAAGATCTTGGCGAAGTTCCCGCCCGTGGCCTGGAACTGGTCGTGCTCATAGCTCATGCAGCCGCATTTGGGGCAGACGTACTGCCGGCGCTCCATGAAAATCCCCCCTTTCCGTATGCGATATGTGTGGGACAGGCAAAAACTGGGTAAAGTATTTCGATCCCGGTTATCATTGTACAAAACGCACCTTGAAAGCGCAATAGAAAAAGGATTAAGATAGGGTGAAAAAAGGGGGGAGCGGGATGTATCTGCTTTTGGGGCACCGGGGGACGGACGGAAAAGCCGAGGCGTGGGACCTGCTGCGCCGGGCGCTGGGGGAGGCCTTCGGCCTGGAGGAGCTCCCCGCCGTGGAGCGCCTTGCGCGGGGCAAGCCCTGGTTCCCCGGCCGGCCGGACCTCCGCTTCAACCTGAGCCACAGCGGCCCCTTCTCCCTCTGCGCCGTGGGCGAGGGGGAGGTGGGGGTGGACATCGAGGTGGTCCGCCCACGCTCTCCCGGCCTGGCCCGCCGGGCCCTGTCCGACGGGGAGTACCGCTGGTACGAGGAGCGGGGCGGGCGCCTGGAGGACTTCTACACCCTCTGGACCCGGAAGGAGAGCCTGGCCAAGTACACCGGGGAGGGCATCGCCGACGTGCGGCAGATCGTCCCCCCTCTGCCCGGGGAGGAGTCCCCCGGCGGCCCCGCCCTGCGCAGCTGGGCGGGGGAGGGCTGGCGGGCCGCCCTGTGCGGGGAGGGGCCCCTGCCGGAGGAGATCCGCTGGGTATAGCGGATTGTTTCGGCCGGCGCGGCCCCCTGCCCGGGCGGGCCGCGGTACGGCGTTTGTATGTTTTTCTTAAGGTAAACTTAATCTTTCGTCACCGGTTTTCTAAAGAAAGCGGCGCTATACTGGAAGCGTAAAAAGGAAGGACTGCGCAAGTACAGCCGTTTATTGGAGGAATCGACGTGAATATCCTGATTCTCACCGGAAAATTCGGCCTGGGCCACTGGTCCGCCTCTCAGTCCCTGCGCCAGCAGCTTCTGGCCAGCTTTCCCCGGGCGGAGGTGGCGGTGGAGGACTTCGTCGCCTACGCCATGCCCAATGCGTCCAAGGCCATGTACGAGGGGTTCAATCTCCTGGTGACCCACGGCAGCGGCCTGTTCAATACTTATTATAAGATGACCGAGAACGCCCCGGCAGACGCCCGGCCCCCCTTTGAGTCGCTTTTCCTGGAAAAGCTGGAGGAGCTGCTGGACCAGCGGCAGCCCGACGCGGTCATCGCCACCCACCCTCTGTGCGCTCAGCTGGTCTCCCGCTGGAAGTGGGAGACCGGATCGGGGCTGCCCCTTATCACCTGTGTCACCGACCTCTCGGCCCACTCCGAGTGGATCAACCGCTGCACCGACTGCTACCTGGTGGGCAGCCCCGAGATCCGCTGCCGCCTGGTGGAAAAGGGGGTGGAGGCGTGGCGGATCTTTGCCACCGGCATCCCCGTGCGCGCTGAGTTCAAGCGCCCTATCCGGCGCCGGGAGGACGGGACGCGCCACCTGCTCATCATGGGCGGGGGTCTGGGGCTGCTCCCCAAGCGGGATAAGTTCTACGAGCAGCTCAACGCTCTTCCCGGCGTCAGGACCGTGCTCATTGCCGGCGGGAACCAGAAGCTCTACGAGAAATTGGCGGGCCGGTATGAGAACATCGAGGTCGTGGGCTTCACCGACCGGGTCTACGAGTACATGGCCTGGGCCGACCTGGTGCTCTCCAAGCCGGGGGGCATCACCCTGTTCGAGACCATCTTCTCCGAGCTGCCCATGCTGGCCTGGGAGCCCTTCCTCCAGCAGGAGATCAACAACGCCCGCTTCCTGGTGCGCGCCGGCATCGGCCGCATCGCCCACAAGGAGCCCGAGGACTGCCTGGCGGCCATCCGGAGCCTCCTCTTTGACCAGGAGGCGCTGGACTGGATGGCGGGCAATATGCGCGCCCTCAAGGGGCAGCTGGAGCAGGAGGCCCTGAAGCAGATCTTTGCCCAGCTGGCCCAGGCGAAAGGAGTATGTGCCTGATGAACGAGTATCAAAAGCGGGGCCTGTTCCGCCTGGCCCTCCTGGTGGGCCTGCTCACTGTGGCGGTGGGATTCCTGGACCGGGTGGTCCTCCGAAAAAAACACAGGGGGACAGTGCATGAGTCGTAAAAAGAACTGGATCGGCGGCGTGCTGCTCCTGGCCCTGATGGGCGTCACGTTTTATGTGCTGCTGAAGGACCAGTCCTTCTCCGCCCTGGCCGACGCCCTGGGGCAGGTGAAGCCGGGCTATGTGGTCCTGGGCCTGGGGCTGATGCTGGTCTTTGTGGGCAGCGAGGCCCTGTGCACGAAGCTGATCTTGGGGAAGCTGGGCCACCGCCTGCCCTACCGCAACTGCCTGGGCTACTCCTTTGTGGGGTTTTATGTCAGCTCCATCACCCCCTCCTCCACCGGGGGACAGCCTGCCCAGATCTACTATATGACCCGGGACAAGGTCCCTGCCGCCCACGGCACCCTGAACATGATGCTCATCGCCGTGTGCTACCAGGTCACCGCCCTGCTCTACGCCGTGGTCACCCTCCTCATCCAGCCCGGCCTGCTGGACTCCCTGGGCCTGGGGCTGGGCCTGCTGCTGATCTACGGCGGCGGGGTGATGCTGGCCCTCACCGCCGGAATGCTCTGCCTGATGTTCCTGCCGAACGCGGCCAGGAAGCTGACCGGCGGCGTCCTGGGCCTGCTGGCGCGGCTGCACATTGTGAAGGACCGCTCCGCCGCCCAGGAGAAGCTGGACCGGCAGATGGAGGAGTACCGGGCGGGGGCGGTATGTATCCGCCGCAACCCGGGACTGTTGCCGGCCCTGCTGGCCATCACCGTGGTCCAGCTCACCAGCCTCTTTTCCGTCCCCTTTGTGGTCTACCAGGCCTTCGGACTGAGTGGGTACAGCCCCTGGCAGCTCATCGGCACCCAGGCCCTGCTCACCATGGCCACCTCGGCCCTGCCCCTGCCCGGGGCGGTGGGGGCCACCGAGGGCGGCTTCGTCCGGGCCTTCGCCCTGTTCTTCGGCGCGGGGCTGGTGACCCCCGCCGTGCTGGTGAGCCGGGGCATCAGCTTCTACTCCTTCCTGGTGGTGAGCGCCCTGGTGACCCTGGGCATGCACATCCGCAGCCGCAGGATGGCCCTGCGGGAAAACCATTTTACCGGGACGGGAGAAAGGTCTGAGGCCAAGGCGGCATAGCGGCCGGAGATGGGAACAGAGACAGATAAAATGCCTCGTAGAGTTCGCGCCCGCAGGCGCGAAAAAAGTTCAGTCTGTTTTTCCCAAGGACATGCGCCTTGGGAAAAACACTTCTCGGCCCGCAAACGTGTTCGCTGGCCGGCCCTATGGCCGGCGGACGCGATGCGGCGGGCCGCAGCCTACTCGAAAAAGTGCTCGCACTTTTTCGAAGATAAAAAGACCGTGCCTCTTGAGGCACGGTCTTTTTTGCGTTATAATGCTCTCCGACAAGAACTGGGAGCGTGAGACATATGAACTATCTGGGCATTGATCTGGGCGGCATCAACGTGGCCGCCGCCGTGGTGGATGGGGAGGGGCATATCCTCTCCCGGGATCACGTCCCCACCCCCCGGACCGGAGCGGAGGACGTGGCCGATGCCATGGCCGCTGCCGCCCGGCGGGCGGTGGAGCGGGCCGAGCTGACCCTGGAGGACGTGGTGTCGGTGGGCATCGGCTCCCCGGGTACCATCGACCCCAACGGCGGCGTGGTGGAGTACTGGTCCAATCTGAGCTTCCGCCACGTACCCCTGTCCCGGATGATAAAGGAGCGGCTGGACCGGCCGGTCTACCTGGAGAACGACGCCAACGCGGCGGCCCTGGGGGAGTACGCCGCCGGCGCCGGCCGGGGCAGCTCCTCCATGGTGGCCATCACCCTGGGCACCGGGGTGGGCGGCGGCGCGGTGCTGGGCGGCAAGCTCTACACCGGCTACAACTACGCCGGGCTGGAGGTGGGCCACTTCGTGGTGGAGTACAACGGCCGGCCCTGCACCTGTGGGCGGCGGGGCTGTTTTGAGACTTACGCTTCCGCTACCGCCCTCATCAAGCGCACCCGGGAGGAGATGGAGCGCCACCCCGAGTCCCTGCTGTGGCAGGTCTCCGGCGGCGACCTGGCCCGGGTGGAGGGCCGCAGCGCCTTCGCCGCGGCGGAGCAGGGCGACAGCGTGGCCCAGGCGCTGGTGAAGGAGTACCAGAGCTACCTGGCCTGCGGCATTGCCAGCCTCATCAACATCTTCCAGCCCGAGGTCTTCTGCGTGGGCGGCGGCGTGGCCGGTGCGGGAGAGAAGCTGCTGGGCCCGGTGCGGGACATCGTGGCGCGGGAGGACTATGCCCGGCACAACGCCCGCCGCACCCGGCTGGAGCTGGCCAAGCTGGGCAACGACGCGGGGATCATCGGCGCGGCCCTGCTGCCCCTGTTCCGGTAAAACGCCCGGCGCGGCGGACGCGAAGCCAGGAAACGTCAAAAAGCGGAGATATGCCTTAAAGGTATATCTCCGCTTTTCTGCTGTGGGGCAAGATGCTCAGAGGACGTGCTTCAGGATAAAACCGAGAATGGCTGACTCCAGCTCCCGGGGCTTTTCAAAAATGGCCACATGGCCGCAACCGGGGATGGTGAGAAATTCCGCGTCCGGGATGCAGCTGGCCATGATTTTGGAGAAGCGGGGCGGCTTCAGGATGTCCTGCTCCCCGCAGAGGATCAGGGCGGGGCACTGGACCTTCTTCAGCTCGTCCGTCATGGTCACGTCCTGGGCAAAGGTGTCATAGAGGATCTTCTGCCCGGCCAGGTAGTCCGCCGGGGCGGCTTTGGTGGCCTTGGCGCGCTGGGTGAGCATCTCCCGGTTGTCCCGGATGAAGTCAGGGCCGTAGATGCTGGGGGCCATGCCCCAGAAGAAGGTCTCGCCGTCCCCGGTGTCGCACAGGGTCTTCCACCCCAGGACAAATCCCTCCAGCACGCTGTCAAGTTCGCTGACGGAATCAATAATGGAGATGGTTTTGACCATCTCGGGATAGAGTATGGCGAATTTCATGGCGACCTCGCCGCCGTAGGAGGTGCCGATCAGGTGGAGGCGGTCCACACCAAGAAACTGAAAAAGCTCCCTGGCCTCGGCGCAGTGCTGGGCAAAGGAATAGGGCCCGGCGGGCTTGTCCGACTTCATCTGCCCCTTGAAGTCGTGGAGGATGATCCGGAATCCCAGCTTTTCAAAAACTGGGCAGAGCAGGGACCAGGAGCTGGTGGAGGCCATGACGCCGTTGAGGAAGGCGACCGTCTCCCGGCCATTTGGATCGCCCTTTTCCTCGTAGAAGAGCCGGATGCCGCCGCGGGTGATAAAGTCTGCCATAAGATTCCCTCCCAAACAAAGATGACTGTAAAAATACGCGGGGGGCGGAACCCGGGAGTTCCGCCCCCCGCGTAAGCGGAAGAGTTTGTGCGGTTTCTATGGTGCCCATTGCCCCCCACTTCTAAATAGAAGAACAGAGGCAGAGAGGCTAGACTTGAAGCGATTACGCCTTAGGCGGCATCACGGTGGCCATGCCCTTGATGACCACATCGCCGTTCTGGTTGGTCACCACGGTCTCCAGCTTGAGGCGATTTTTCTCCTCAATGCGCTCCACCACAGTGGCAGTAGCGGTGACGGTGTCGCCGATAAAGACGGGCTTGACAAACTTCAGCTCCTGGCCCATGTAGATGGTGCCGGGGCCGGGCAGGTAGTTGCCCAGCACGTTGGAGATGAAGCCGGCAGAGAGCATACCGTGGGCGATGCGCTGGCCGAACATGCCGGAAGCGGCCTCCACGGCGTTCATGTGGGCGGGGTTGAAGTCGCCGCTGATGCCGGCGAACAGGGTGATGTCCGCCTCGGTGATGGTTTTGCTGAAGGATGCAGAGTCGCCAAGATGGATTTCTTGCATAGTGAGACCTTTCATTGCCGCATGACTCCTTTAACAAAAAAATATTTTACCGATACACGAATCATCTTTCATGTGACATCATAGACGGAGTGAACACATTTGTCAAGTCCCTTTTTTGTAGAGATTGCAAAAAAATTTTCTACACCTGATTTGAAAAATAAAACTTGACAAAGCTCAAAGGTGCGGCTATGCTGAAAGTGTAAAACGAATCATCTTTCATATTGTGAGTGCTGCCTACATTAGGGTA
>DVHW01000266.1 GCA_018711785.1 Candidatus Galloscillospira excrementavium | reverse complement strand
GCCGCGCCGGTCTCCGCCCCTATTTTCTGCAAAGGACGTGATGCACCATGTCACAGGTCCGGATCTCCCACCTGACCTTTGCCTACGAGGGCAGCTTTGAAAATGTCTTTACCGACCTCTCCTTCTCCTTTGACACCGACTGGCGCCTGGGCCTGGTGGGCCGAAACGGCCGGGGCAAGACCACCCTCCTGCGCCTGCTCTCCGGCCAGCTCCCCCACGGCGGGGCCATCTCGGCCTCCGTCCGGTTCGACTGCTTTCCCTTCCCGGTGCTCCGCCCGGAGCGGGACACCCTGGAGGTACTGGAGTCCCTGGCCCCCGAGGTGGAGTCCTGGCGGATCTACAAGGAGCTGGCCGCCCTGGAGGTGGACGAGGGGGTCCTCTTCCGGCCCTTCTCCACCCTCTCCGGCGGGGAGCAGACCAAGGTCCTGCTGGCCCTGCTCTTTCTCCGGGAGGGCAGCTTCCTTCTCATCGACGAGCCCACCAACCACCTGGACCTGGCGGGCCGGGCGGCGGTGAGCCGCTATCTCCGCCGGCAGAAAGGGTTCCTCCTGGTCTCCCACGACCGGGCCTTTCTGGACGGCTGCGTGGACCACATCCTCTCCCTCAACCGGCAGACCATCGACGTGCAGCAGGGCAATTTCTCCTCTTGGTGGGAGAACAAGCGCCGGCAGGACGCCTGGGAGCAGGCGGAGCACCAGCGGCTGCAGCGGGACATCCGGCGGCTGGACGAGGCCGCCCGGCGGACCGCCGCCTGGTCGGACAAGGTGGAGGCCAGCAAGTACGGTCCCTCCGACTCCGGCGGGGCGGTGGACCGGGGCTTTGTGGGCCACCGGGCGGCCAAGATGATGAAGCGCGCCAAGGCGGTGGAGGCGCGGCGGCGGGAGGCAGCCGAGGAAAAGGCCGCCCTGCTCCAAAATGTCGAGTCCGCAGACCCCCTCAAGCTCCACCCCCTTGTCCACCCTAAGCGCCGCCTGGCCGAGGCGGCGGACCTGGCCCCCTGTTACGGCGGCCGGCCAGTGTGCGCCCCGGTGTCCTTCACCCTGGAGCAGGGGGAGTGCCTGGCCCTCACCGGGCGCAACGGCGCGGGGAAGTCCACCCTGCTGAAGCTTCTGGCCGGACAGGCCATCCCCCACACCGGTCGGCTGACCTTGGCCCCCTCCCTGGTGGTCTCGGTGGTCCCCCAGGATGCATCGGGCCTGGCCGGCTCCCTGACCGGGTACGCCCGGGAGAACGGCGTGGACCTGACGCGCTTTCTCACCCTCCTGCGCAAGCTGGGCTTCACCCGGGCCCAGTTTGAGAAGGACATGGCCTCTTACAGCGCCGGGCAGAAGAAAAAGGTCCTCCTGGCCCGGAGCCTGTGCCAGAGCGCCCACCTCTACCTCTGGGACGAGCCCCTCAACTACATCGACCTCTTCTCCCGGATGCAGCTGGAGGATCTGCTGCGGGAGTACCGGCCCACCCTGGTGCTGGTGGAGCACGACCGGGACTTTCTGGACGCGGTGGCCGGCCGGCAGCTGGCCCTCTCCCCCGCTTAGACAAAACGGAGGGTCTGTCCATTGTCCGTTTTTGCCCATCTCTGCTATAATAGGTGGTCAGACGGGCCGGAGCGCCGCTCCGGCCCACGAAATCAGGAGGAGGCCCTTTCCATGACCGACTTTGTACGGGGCTTCGGCTCCTTCGTGGCCTCCAAGGTAGAGGACCACCCGGAGCGGGCCCGCAGGTGGCTGTCCACCGCCTACTCCCTGGTGGGCTGGAAGGCCGCCCACTTTCCCGACCGGCAGGACCCCCGGGCCCGGAGCGCCATGAACGCCGCCACCGGCCGGTGCATGGCCGCCTGCCTGCGCCACCCGGAGCGGGCGGTGCTGGTGAACATCTTCTTCCCCTGCGAGCTGCTCCACGCCCTGGACCTGGTGCCCATGGCCCCGGAGGCCCTGGCCTGCTACGTCACCAATACCGCCTGCGAGCACCCCTTCGTCCAGTGCGCCGAGGACCGGGGGGTGCCGGAGACCTACTGCTCCTACCACAAGGTGCTCCTGGGCATGGCTGAGTCGGGGGTCCTCCCCCGGCCCCGGCTCATCCTTAACACCTCCATGGCCTGCGACGCCAACCACCTCACCTTCCGCCGGCTGGCGGAGAACTACCAGGTGCCCCACCGGACGGTGGAGGTACCCTACGACGGCGGTGGGGACGCCCTGGAGTATGTGGCCGGACAGCTGCGGGACCTGGTCCCCACCCTGGAGGAGGCCGCCGGGAAGCGGCTGGACCCGGAGCGGCTAAAGACCGCGGTGGCCTCCAGCGGCCGCTCCCTGGACTGGTACCGGACCTATCTGGACCGCCGGGCCGCGCGGCATGTGTCCGACTCCCTCAGCGGGGAGTTGCTGGGCATGATGAACAACCACATCCTGCTGGGCACCCCGGAGAGCGAGGCGGCCAACCGCCTGCTCTGCCAGGAGGTCTCCGCCCTGCCCGAGGGCGGGGGCGGCAAGCGCATCCTCTGGGTCCACACCATGCCCAACTGGCAGGCGTCCATGCAGGCCTTCTTCAACCACAGCCTCCGCTGTGAGGTGGTGGGCAGCGATATGTGCTTTGACGCGCTGGTCCCCATGGACCCGGAGCGGCCCTACGAGAGCCTGGCCGGGCGGCTGGTCCACAGCCTCTACCGGGGGCCGGCGGAGGAGCGCATCGCCGGGAACCTGGCCTGGGCCCGCCGCCTGAGAGCCGACGGCATCGTGGTCTTCTGCCACTGGGGCTGCAAGCAGACCCTGGGCATGGCTGCCCAGGCCAAGCGGGAGTTTGAGGCCGCCGGCTTCCCCACCCTGCTGCTGGACGGGGACGGCTGCGACTCCCGCAACGTGACGGACGGACAGATGGCCACCCGGGTGGGGGCCTTTCTGGAGCTGCTGGAGGGTCAGGCATGATTGGATACACCTGTAAATACACGCCGGTGGAGCTGCTGGAGGCCCTGGGCGGGGAGCCGGTCCTCCTGAACGGGGAGGCGGAGAGCTTCCGCCGCGCCGAGGAGCTGGTCCACCCCAACCTCTGCTCCCACGCCAAGGCCCTGCTGGAGCACACCCGGGGGCTGACCGAGCTGGTACTGGTCAACTGCTGCGACTCGGTCCGGCGGTGCTATGACGTGCTCCGTACCCGGGGGGACATCGGCTTTCTCTTCTTCCTGGACCTGCCCCACCGGGAGGACGGCTGCGCCCGCAGCCGCCTGAAGCGGGAGCTGGAGCGCCTGGCAGACGCCTATTCCCGCTGCAAGGGCGCCTCCTTTGACCCCGCCGCCTTCCGTGCGGCCTGCGCCCGGGCGGTCCAGCCGCCCCCGTCCGGGGATTTCCTGGCCGTTCTGGGGGCCCGGGTCAGCCGGGAGCTGCTGGGGACCATCCGCGCCTCCCTCCCCCTCCCGGTGTGGGACCTGACCTGCGGCGGGAACCGGGCGCTGGAGGCGCCGCTGGAGACCGATGACCGGGATGCCCTGCTGGAGTGGTACGCCGGGGCCCTGCTGGGCCAGGTGCCCTGTATGCGCATGGAGGAGGTGGGCCGCCGCCGGGCCCTGTGGGAGCGGGAGGGCCTGCGGGGCATCCTGTACCACACGGTCAAGTTCTGCGACTACTACCCCTTCGAGTACGAACACCTCAAGCGGGAGACCGGCCTGCCCATCCTCAAGCTGGAGTCCGACTTCACCCCCCAGTCCGCCGGCCAGCTCTCCACCCGGCTGGGGGCCTTTGCCGAGCAGTTGGGGCTGGACCCCCGCCCGGCCGCTTCCAAGGCTCCCGGCGGGTCGCGGCTGGCGGTGGGCATCGACAGCGGCTCCACTACCACTAATGTGGTGGTCCTGCGGGAGGACCGGACGGTGGCCGCCTGGGCCATCGTCCGCACCGGGGCCAAGGCCCAGGCGGGCGCGGAAAAGGCCCTGGCCCAAGTGGAGGAACAACTGGGGGTGGACACCTCCGCCTTCTCCGCCATCGTGGCCACGGGGTACGGCCGGAACAACATCCCCTTCGCCACCGCCGCCCGAACCGAGATCACCTGCCACGCCCGGGGGGCCCACTTCCTGGACCCGGCGGTGCGCACTATCATCGACATCGGCGGCCAGGACAGCAAGGTCATCTGCCTGGATGAGGCCGGCGCGGTGTCCAACTTCCTGATGAACGACAAGTGCGCCGCCGGCACCGGGCGCTTTCTGGAGCTCATGGCCCGCACCCTGGAGCTGGACCTGGAGGAGATGGGCACCGCCGGCCTGGACTGGAAGGAGGACCTGACCATCTCCAGCATGTGCACGGTGTTCGCCGAGTCGGAGGTGGTCTCCCTCATCGCGGACAACAAGCCCACCGCCGACATCGTCCACGGGCTCAACAAGTCCGTGGCCTCCCGCACCGCCTCCATGGCGGCCCGGGCCGGGGGCCGGGGCCCATATATGATGACCGGCGGTGTGGCCCGGAACCGGGGCGTGGTCCGCGCGCTGGAGGAGTGCCTGGGCGAGCCCCTCCGGGTGGGCGAGCTGCCCGACCTGTGCGGGGCCCTGGGGGCGGCTCTCTTCGCCCTGGAGGGCGGCTGAGAGGCAGAAAAGGCGGGGGCCTGTCCCAGATGGGACAGG
>DVHW01000265.1 GCA_018711785.1 Candidatus Galloscillospira excrementavium | reverse complement strand
GACCAGCTCCTGTCCCTCTGGGAGCACCCGGTATTCAAAGTCCACCGCCGCGTCGCCCGCGGCCTGTCCCTCGCTGTCATTTACCGCGAAGTAGAGGGCATAGGCCCCCTCCGGCGGCTGGCCGCTGTCCTGAATGAAGAGGCAGGAGGAGAGGATCAGCAGCAGGGCGCACAGCAGCGCCGCAATCTTTCCGCGTTTCATCCGTGCTCCCTCCCTTCCCGGCAGAGGGGGAAGAGCACCTCAAAGCAGCTCCCCTCCGGCACCCGCCGGCTGGCGGTCACCGTGCCGCCGTGCTGGCGGACGGTGTCCCGCACGATGGAAAGGCCCAGCCCGGTGCCGCCGGCGGCCCGGCTGCGGGCCTTGTCCACCCGGTAGAAGCGGTCAAAGACCTTGGGCAGGTCCTCCTCCGGGATGCCCACGCCGGTGTCCTCCACCCGGAACCGGACCCGGTCCCCCGCCACAGCCAGGGAGACCATCACCTTTCCGCCGGGCAGGTTGTACTTCACCGCGTTCTCCATCAGGTTGAAGGCCACCTGGTACAAATCATCCTCCGTGGCCCGGACCACACATCCCTCGGCCAGCTCGGTCTCCAGCGTCACCCCGCCGGCGGTGGCCAGGGGCTCCAGCATCCGCCGCACCCGCTCCACTACGGCCCCCATGTCCACGGGGACGGTCTCCACCGGGACCGCCGTGTCCATCCGGGTCAGGGTGAGCAGCTTCTCCGTAATGCGGGTGAGGCGCTCGGCCTCGTCCCCGATGTCAGTGATGAACTCCACGGCGGTCTCCCGGTCCATGCCCTGGGACTGGAGGATGGAGTCGGTGAGCAGGCGGATGGAGGCCAAAGGGGTCTTGAGCTCGTGGGAGGCGTCGGAGACAAAGCGGCGGCGCACCTCCTCGGTGGTCTGGAGGCGGACGGTGAGCTGGTCGAACTCATCGGCCAGGCGGCTGAGCTCATCCGAGCCCGGCAGAGCCACCCGCTGGTTGTAGTCTCCCTCCCGGACCACCCGCACCGTCTTGAGGAAGGAGGCGATGCGCCGGGTGAGGGCCCGGCTGAACACCAGGCTCAGGATCAGGGCCACCACGCAGATGACAATGGAGATGAACCGCAGGTTCTGCTGGGTGCCCAGGAGCATGTCCCCCTGCTCCCGGTCGTACTCATAGAGGTAGACCGCGCCGATGGTCATGCCCCGGTAGGTCACCGGCACGGCGGCACGGCTGCGGAAGGCCCCGTCCCGGTACTCGCTGCGGAAGTAGTTGTTGCCGTTCAGGGCGCTCACCACCTCCCGGAGGAGGGCGTAGCGGCCGGTGGCGCTCCCCGCCTCCCGGCTGTCGTAGAGCACCCGGCCCGCCGGGTCGGTGACCATCAGGCGGGTGACGCCGATGGAGCCCATCTGCTCCACCACGCTGCGGACATTCTCCTCGGAGAGGGTGTCGGTGCCCAGGCCCGCCAGTGGGCTGGCCAGGGTGCTGGCCTGGTTGAGCAGGGCGGCCTGCTTGGACTGAAAGACCATGTTCCGGGAGGCCAGCACCGGGTAGGTGTTGAGCAGGATGACCACCGCGGCAATGACCACGATGTAGGTCAGGGCGAACTTGGTCTGGAGGGAGCGCCAGAAGGGCACCCGGTCTGAGGGGGCCTTTGCCGCGTCCCTCCTCTCCGCCGGGGCGGGGCGCCCCTTCTCTCTGGTCATGCCGGTCACCTCCCGTCAAGTGTGCGTTTTCCCGCGGCCCTACTGCCGCTGCTTGCGAAAGAAAAAGGTCACGAGAAAGAGCGCCGCCAGGCACAGGGTGATGGAGGCCCCGGCGGAGGCGTCGATGTAGTAGGACATCATCAGCCCCCCGATGCCGGCCGCGACCGCCCCCAGGAGGGAGAAGAGATGATACTGCCGCATGTTCCGGGCCACATTCCGGGCCATGGCCGCCGGGAGCACCAGCAGGGAGTTGATGACCAGCAGGCCCACCCAGGTCATGGAGATGGTGACCACCACGGCGATGGCCACCGAGAACAGGGCCTCCTGCCAGAACACCCGGATGCCCCGGCTGTCCGCCAGGGCGGGGTGGACGGCCGAGAGCATCAGGTGGTTGAAGGAGCACGCCCACAGCACCACTACCACCAGCAGGATGAGGGCCAGAAGGCCGATCTTGCCCGGCTCCACGCTGAGGATGTCGCCGATGAGCAGGGCGTTGAACTTGGTAAAGCTCTGCCCGCCCAGGGTGGCGATGAAGATGCCCAGGGCCACGGCGGTGGAGGAGAACACCCCGATCACCGTGTCGCTGGCCAGGCTGGTCCGGCGGCGCACAAAGGTGAAGAGCAGGGCAAAGAGGATGGCGAAGAGCACCGCGCACCACAGCGGCTCGGCAAAGAGGCCGGCGATGGAGCCGATGGCCATGCCGGTAAAGGCCGAGTGGCCCAGCGCGTCGGAGAAGAAGGACATGCGGCTCTGCACCACCATGGTGGACAGGATGCCGAACAGGGGCGAGATGACCAGCACGGCCAGCAGGGCGTTTTTCATAAAGTACATGTGGCCCGGCTGGGCCCACTCAAAGGGGAGCAGGTCCACCAGGGCATACCAGAGTTCCATCAGCCCGCCGCCCCCCTTCCCAGGTCCAGGTGGAACACCGACCGGAACTCGTCGGAGGCGAGCACCTGGGCCGGCGTGCCCGTTTTGAGTACCGTCCGCTGCAACAGGATGACCTTGTCGGCGTACTCGTCCAGGGTGGCGAAATCGTGGGTGGACAGGAGGATGGACAGGTCGTAGGACTTTCGGATCTCGTCCAGCATGTCCAGCAGCTGCCGCTCCCTGTCGATGTCCACGCCGGAGAGGGGCTCGTCCAAAATCAGGATGTGGGGGATGGGCTCCAGGGCCAGGGCCATCAGCACCCGCTGGACCTCGCCGCCGGAGAGGGCGCCCATCCGCTTGTCGATGAGGTCGGCCCCGTGGACCCGCTCCAGGCACGCCGCCACCCGCGCCCGGAGGGCCTTTGGCGTGGGCAGGAACACCGGCCAGCGGGAAATGGCGGCGGAGAAGAAGTCCAGCACGCTCACCGGGTCCCCCCGGTCAAAGGTGGGGGACTGGGGCACATAGCCGATGAGGGGGCGGGTGTGCCGGCCGCCGAAGGACTGAAAGTCGATGGTCCCGGTGTGGTCCTGCTGACCCAGAATGGTCTTGAACAGGGTGGATTTGCCCGCCCCGTTGGGGCCGATGAGGGCCACGATCTCCCCGCAGTGGAGGTGGAAGGACACGTGCTCCAGCAGCACGCCGTCCCCCAGGTCCACCCCCAGGTCCTCCACCCGCAGGCAGCAGGCTCCGGAGCAGCCGCTCTCCGCCCCCTGGTGCTTTCGGATGCTCAAGCTTCCTCCCCCTCTCCCGCAAAGCCGCGGAGAATGGCCGCGGCGTTCCTCTGCTGGGCCTCATAGTAGGCGGAGAGGGCGCTCTCCTCCCCGCTCATGATCATGGTCAGCTCCTCCACCTCCACCCCGGTCTCCCGCTGGATGGCCCGGGCGGTGGCGTCGGAGCCGTTGGTCTCAATGAAGATGACCGGCAGGCGGTATTCCTCGATGAGCTCCACCACCGCCAGGATCTCGTGGGCGCTGGCCTCGCTCCCCTCCTCCTCCTCGATGGCGCGGAGGATGTGGAAGTCATAGGCGTCGGCAAAGTACCGGAACCCCTCGTGGAAGGTGATGAGCTCCCGGACGGCCGGGGCGTCCGGGCCGTCGCAGAGCAGCTGCCGCAGCTCGGCGTCCCATGCCTCCAGAAGGTCCTGGGCGGCGGCGGAGTTGGCCCCGTAGGCCGCGGCGCTGTCCGCGTCCAGGGCGGCCAGGCCGGCGCCGATGCTCTCCACCATCTGAGCCGCCCGGGCCGGGTCCATCCAGATGTGGGGGTCGTACTCGGTGTCGTGGTCGTGTCCCTCGTGGCCCGCCTCCTCCAGCAGGTCCACCCCGGCGGAGCAGTCGATGACCGCCGCGTCGGAGGTCTCCAGCGCGGCGGAGAGGAAGTCCTCCAGCCCTGCGCCGTTCATCACCAGCACGTCGGCCCGCTCCAGGGTCTTCATGTCCCCCACCGTCAGGGTGTAGTCGTGGAGGCAGGAGGTGGGCTGGTTCACCAGCTGAAGCACCTCCACCCCCTCCACCCCGTCGGCCACCGCGCAGGTGAAGAGGTAGACCGGGTAGGTGGTGGCCACCACGGTCAGCCGGGCCTCCCCCTTGGCCTCCGCCGTCCCCGGTCCGGAGCAGGCGGAGAGGAGCAGCAGGCAGAGCAGGAGGGCCGGAATTGCTTGTCTGTTCTTCAATGGGACACCTCGGTTTTCTGAAAAGGTCCGCGTTTCAAGGCGCGGCGCGCCTTGGCGGTTCAATGGACTTTATTATAAACCAAGCAGGCCGCTTTGTAAAATAGGTTTTTCGGGGGCACCTGCTGCCCCGGAGAAAACAGGGCGGGGAGATGGCCCGGGCCATCTCCCCGCTGCTGTGTTATTTCGCGTAGTAGTTGATGAGGCACCCGGCCAGAATGATGTCCCGTTTCCCCATCCGGCGAACCGGATGGGGACCCCATCTTTCCTCTGCTCGGGCGGAGTGAATCCGCCCGGCATCAAGGTTTTGCCGGGGGCAAAACGCTTGGCGCCGCATCCGCGGCGGTGGAAGAGCGGGACATCACTTCGCGTAGTAGTTGATGAGGCATCCGGCCAGGATAATGTCCCGCTCTTCGCGGGTCAGCCCGGGCAGGGTCAGGGTGACGGTCCGCTCCCCGGCGCTCTGGAGGAGGGTGGCCTGGATGGACTCCCCGTCCCCCTCCAGCAGCTTCCGGATGCCGGGGATGTAGAGCCGGTCCCCGG
>DVHW01000264.1 GCA_018711785.1 Candidatus Galloscillospira excrementavium | reverse complement strand
CAAGTACACCCCCACCTGGCCCCGGTCCTTCATGCCCACCAGCCAGGAGGTGCGCAACCAGGTGGCCAAGATGAAGCAGATCCCGGTGCCCGAGCTCATTGAGGGGAAAAAGCTCCTCTTTGTGGACGACTCCATCGTCCGGGGCACCCAGCTGCGGGAGACCGTGGACTTTCTCTACGAGTCCGGGGCCCAGGAGGTGCACATGCGCTCGGCCTGTCCCCCGGTGATGTATGGGTGCAAATACCTGAATTTCTCCCGCAGCAACTCCGACCTGGAGCTGCTCACCCGCCGCACCATCCAGGCCCTGGAGGGGGACGAGGGGCAGGAGCACGTGGCCGAGTACGCCGACGCCTCCACCCAGCGGGGGCAGTGCATGCTCCAGGCCATCTGCCAGGAGATGGGCTTCGACTCCCTGGGCTACCAGTCCCTGGACGGCCTGCTGGAGGCCATCGGCATCGACCGGGACAAGATCTGCACCTACTGCTGGACGGGCAGGGAATAGAGGCCCGCGACAAATGGAGGTTTTGCCATGAACCATTCCCACTCTGACTCCTACGCCGCCGCCGGGGTGGACATCACCGCCGGGTACGAGGCGGTGCGCCGCATCAAGCCCCTGGTGGAGTCCACCTATACCCCCGGCGTGCTGGGCACCCTGGGGGGCTTCGGCGGCCTGTTTGCCCCCGATCTGGCCGGCATGAAGAAGCCGGTGCTGGTGTCCGGCACTGACGGCGTGGGCACCAAGCTGAAGCTGGCCTTCCTGCTGGACAAGCACGACACCGTGGGCATCGACTGCGTGGCCATGTGCGTCAACGACATTCTCTGCGGCGGGGCGCTGCCCCTCTTCTTCCTGGACTACATCGCCTGCGGGAAAAATGACCCCGGCCGCATCGCCGCCATCGTCACCGGCCTGGCCGAGGGCTGCCGCCAGGCCGGCTGCGCCCTCATCGGCGGCGAGACCGCCGAGATGCCCGGCTTCTATCCGGCGGAGGAGTACGACCTGGCCGGCTTCGCCGTCGGTGTGGTGGACCAGGAGAAGATCATCGACGGCAGCCGCCTGGCCGAGGGAGATGTCCTCATCGGCCTGGCCTCCTCCGGGGTCCACTCCAATGGCTTCTCCCTGGTGCGGCGTATCTTCGACGTGGAGCACGCCGACCTCACCTCCCCCCGGGCCGACCTGGCCGGGCGGAGCCTGGGGGAGGCCCTGCTGGAGCCCACCCGCATCTATGCGGGGGCGGTGAAGGCCCTGCTGGCCGGGGGTGTGGACCTCCATGCTGCCAGCCATATCACCGGCGGCGGATTCTACGAAAATGTGCCCCGGATGCTGCGGGAGGGCCTCGCCGCCCGCATCCATCTGGACGCCTTCCCCCGCCCCGCCGTCTTTGACCTTATCCAGCGCACGGGCGGCATCCCGGACCGGGACATGTACAACACCTTCAACATGGGGCTGGGCATGGTCCTGGCCCTCCCCGCCGCCCAGGCCCCTCAGTCTCTCTCCATCCTCGCCGGGGCCGGAGAGCCCGCCTGGCAGGTGGGCGAGGTGGTCCGGGGAGAGATGGGAGTGGAGCTGGTATGAGGGACAAGCGCATCGCCGTCCTGGTCTCGGGCGGCGGGACCAATCTCCAGGCCCTCATCGACGCCCAGGGCCGGGGGGAGCTGATTGGCGGCCGTCTGGCCGCCGTGGTCTCCTCCAACCCGGACGCTTACGCCCTGGAGCGGGCCCGGCGGGCTGGCATCCCCGCCTGCACCGTGGCCCGGCGGGACTTTCCCTCGGGCCGGGAGATGACCCGCGCCATCGTGGAGCGGCTGAGGGAGCTGGACATCGACCTTGTGGTGCTGGCCGGCTTTCTCCACATCCTCACCGAGGAGATGGTGGCCGCCTACCCCAACGCCATCCTCAATGTCCACCCCGCCCTCATCCCCTCCTTCTGCGGCGCGGGGTACTACGGACTCCGCGTCCACGAGGCCGTCCTCTCCTACGGCGTCAAGCTCACCGGCGCCACGGTCCACTTTGTGAGCGAGGAGCCCGACGCCGGACCCATCGTGCTCCAGAAGGCGGTGGCCGTCCGGGAGGATGACACCCCCGAAACGCTCCAGCGCCGGGTCATGGAGGAGGCCGAATGGACCATTCTGCCCCAGGCTGTGTCCCTGTACTGCCAGGACCGCCTCTCAGTGGAGGGGCGGCACGTCCGCATCCTCCCCCAGGCGCAGCGCCCTGCCACCCATCCTTTTGTAAAGGAGAACGTAAGACATGTTTGACCTGTTTCAGCTTCTCCGCGCCAACCCCTACCCCGGCCGGGGCATCGTCCTGGGCCGCAGTACCGACGGGAAGAAGGCAATCGTCGCCTACTGGATCATGGGCCGCAGTACCAACTCCCGCAACCGGGTCTTTGAGCCCACGGAGGACGGCATCCGCACCCGGGCCTTTGACGAGTCCAAGGTGACCGACCCCTCCCTCATCATCTACCACCCAGTCCGGGTGGTGGAGGGTACCACCATCGTCACCAACGGCGACCAGACCGACACTCTGGCTGACGCCTTCCG
>DVHW01000263.1 GCA_018711785.1 Candidatus Galloscillospira excrementavium | reverse complement strand
CCTTCGCTGTCTTTATAGGTCCTTCCAATCCATAACGTCCTTGTTCTTCACAAAATACTCCACCCCGGAGTAGACCGTGGTGAGCACGATGACCGCCACCACAACAATATCCACCACCTGGTGGGGGAAGAGGAACATCACGCAGATGCCCACCATGGTGGAGGCGGTCTTGACCTTGCCCGACCAGGCGGCGGCGATGACCCGGCCGCCCTCCACCGCCACCAGGCGCAGGGCGGTGACGGCGAACTCCCGGACGATGACGATAAGCAGGGCCCAGGCCGGGAAGCGGCCCGCCTCCACGAACCAGAGCATGGCCGCCATGACCAGCACCTTGTCGGCCAGGGGGTCCATGAACTTGCCGAAGTCGGTGACCTGGTCGTAGTGCCGGGCGATGTAGCCGTCCACAAAGTCGGTGACGCTGGCCAGCACGAACACCGCCAGGGCCACATACTGGTGGAAGGGGAAATCCCAGTACAGGATGACCAGGAACAGGGGGATCATGACCACCCGGGTCAGGGTGAGCTTATTGGCGGTATTCAAGGGCTCAGTCCTCCTCGATCTCTCCGGTCAGGTCGCCGTCCTCGGTACCTGTGATGCGGACATGGACAAAGGTGCCAGCCGGGACAAGTCCGGCGGCGGTGAAGTAAACCCGGCCGTCGATGTCCGGCGAGTCGGCGTAGGAGCGGCCGGCATAGCAGCCCATATCGGCGTCAAAGCCCTCGCAGAGGACCTCCTCCACCCCGCCCAGGCGGCTCTCGTTGTACTCGTCCAGGATGCGGGACTCCAGGTCCACCAGCAGCTCCACCCGGCGCGCGGCCACGTCGGGGTCCACCTGGCCGTCCATGGCGGCGGCGGGGGTGCCCTCCTCGGGGGAGAACTGAAAGATGCCCGCCCGCTCGATGCGCGCCTGGCGCAGGAAGCCGCACAGCTCCTCGAACTCCGCCTCCCCCTCTCCGGGCAGGCCGGCGATGAGGGAGGTGCGCAGCACCAGGCCGGGAATGCGCGCGCGCAGCTTTTCCAGCAGGGCGAGAATCTCCGCCTTGGTGCCCCGGCGGTTCATGGACTTCAGGATCCTGTCATTGATATGCTGGAGGGGGATGTCAATATACTTCAGGATCTTGGGCTCGCTGGCGATGACCTCGATGAGCGCGTCGTCCAGCTCGTCCGGGTAGAGGTAGTGGAGCCGGATCCAGTGGAAGTCCAGCCTGCACAGCTCCCGGAGCAGCTCCCCCAGCATCCGCTTGTGGTAGAGGTCGGTGCCGTAGCGGGTGATGTCCTGGGCGATGACGATAAGCTCCTTCACCCCCCGGCCGGCCAGCTCCCTGGCCTCGTCGAGGAGGGACTCCATGGTGCGGCTGCGGTAGCGGCCCCGGAGATAGGGGATGATGCAGTAGGCACAGCGGTTGTCGCACCCCTCGGCGATCTTCAGATAGGCGGTGTAGGGCGGGGTGGTCACCATGCGGCTCCCGTCCTCGATGGTGTGGTCGATGTCCCCGAAGAAGGTGGGCTCATCCCCCTCCATCACCGCCTGGATGGCGGGCACGATGTCGGTATAGCTGCCGGTGCCCAGGATGCCGTCCACCTCGGGCAGCTCCTCCAGCAGCTCCCCCTGGTAGCGCTGGGAGAGGCACCCTGCCACCAGCAGCTTGCCCAGCCTGCCGTCCGCTTTCAGCTGGGCCAGCGCCAGGATGTTGTCGATGGCCTCGCTCTTGGCCGACTCGATGAACCCGCAGGTATTCAGCACCGCCACGTCGGCCCCCTCGGGCTCGGCGGTGACGGTGTATCCTGCATCCCGGGCCAGGGCCATCATCTGCTCGGTGTTCACCAGATTCTTGGCGCAGCCCAGGGAAATAAACGCGACTTTATACGTACTCAACTCGTCATGCTCCTTAAATTCTGGTCGTGATACGCCCCGGTCTCACTCCCGCTCGTCCTTCAGGCCCAGCAGGTAGTCGGTGGAAACACCAAAAAATCGGCCAGTGCAA
Organism: Candidatus Galloscillospira excrementavium; assembly: GCA_018711785.1. Lineage (GTDB taxonomy): Bacteria > Bacillota > Clostridia > Oscillospirales > Oscillospiraceae > Galloscillospira_A > Galloscillospira_A excrementavium. The sequence continues at coordinate 2,065 of DVHW01000263.1, read as the reverse complement.
TCAGCTTCTCAATGGTGGTGGAGCGGCTCCCGCTCTCCAGGGTGCTGATGGCCTTGTGGGACAGGCCCACCGAATCTCCCAGCTCCCGTTGGCTCAGGCCACGCTCCTTGCGCAGCTGGAACACGCGCTGGGAAAAGGAATCCATATAGCTCATAGTTCCCCCTGATATTTACCTTATCGCAGAATACAATCTACTCAGAGGTCATTCTCGGAATAGGTGGGATGCTCTCATGGCGACGCTCCTAGACGACCTGTACTACGGCCGGTATGACATTGTGGAGGAAATCGGCTGTCCGCCGGAGTACGCCGCCTGCGCGGACGCGGTAAACCACTACTACGCCAAGGTGCAGGAGGTCATGGGGCCGGAGTTCTTTGACGCCATGTATGACGCTATTATGGCAGAAGAGACCATCCAATGTCAAACCATTTTCCGCGCCGGGGTCCGGTTCGGCGGACAACTCACCCTGGAGATGCTGGGCCGGTAGTCACCGCAGGTCGAACTGCCCGCCCCGGCGGACCGGGCAGCGGGGGGTCTCATCCGGGTAGCCCAGGGTGATGGCGGCCACGAACTCCCCCTTGTCGGGGGCAAACCGCTGCCGGAGCTCCTCCCCCATCCCCACTTTCAGGGGCGCGGAGATCCAGCAGGAGCCGATGCCCTTGTCCCAGGCCGCCAGGAGGATGTTCTCGATGGCCGCGGCCACGCTCTGCATGGCTCCGTCCCGGTCGGGGTAGTCGTTCTTCCGGAAAAAGGCCAGCACGCACACCGGCGCGCCCCCCAGCGTGGTCAGGAAGTTCTGGGTCTGGGCGATGGTCTCCGGGTGCTTGGCGAACCGCTCCCGCAGGGTGGGGTTGAAGGCGGTCACCACCCGGACCATGATCTCCTTCAGCGCGGCCATATCCTCCGGGGAGCGGAGGGCGGCGAAATACCAGTGCTGAAGGTTGATGGCCGAGGGGGCGTAGCACCCCGCCTCCAGGATCTCCAGCAGGTCGGCGTCCGGGATGGGGTCGCTCCTGTACTTGCGCACACTGCGCCGGGTGAGCAGGCAGGTTTTCGCGTCCATGGCTCAGTCCTCCTCAATGTCCGCGCCGTACCGGCGCAGGGCGGCTTTGATCTCCTCCCAGCGGTAGCCCCGCCGGGCCAGGGCGTCGGACGCCCGTTTCAGTTCCTTCTCGTCGGGGGCTCTCCCCTTCAGCTTCTGGCGGAGGAGGGCGTCGATGGCCTCCTCCCCCCGGCCGCTGTCGGCCAGCTCGGCCAGGGCGGCGTCCCAGTGCTCCCGGGGCACCCCCCGCTTCCACAGCTCGTCCCGCAGCTTGCGCACCCCGTAGCCCTTGGCGGCGTAGTGCTTCACCACCGTTCTGGCGTACTCGGCGTCGTTCAGATAGCCCAGGCCCTCCAGCCAGTCCGCCGCCGCCTCGGCCTGGGCCGGGTCGGCGGGGCGCTTTTTGGGGTCCCGGGGCTTGGCGGTCAGCTTGTCCAGCAGCTCCCGCCGGGACAGGGGGCGGGCGGCGATGAGGTCCAGAGCCCGCTCCCGGACCGCGGCGTACCGCGCCGCCTCCTCCAGCTGGTCATAGAGCGCGTCGGTGAGCTCCATCCCCGCGTACAGGGCGAAGCGGACCACCTCCCCCTCCCCCAGGCGGAGGAGGGTGCCGTCATCCAGGGTGCACAGCCAGCGGCCCTGGACGCGCTGGGAGGGGACGAGCTTCTCAATTCTCACTCCTCGCCGTCCTCAAAGTCGTCGGCGGACACGTCCACCGCCCGGCCCGCGGCCCGAGCGGCCGCCCGGGCCTGGTTGGGCAGCAGCTTGTAGGAGTTCCTGCGGATCTGCGCCTCCAGCTCGTCGGTGGTCTCCGGGTGGTCCTTGAGGTACTGCTTGGCCGCGTCCCGGCCCTGGCCCAGGCGCATGTCCCCCATGGCGAACCAGGAACCCGACTTCTGGACCAAGTCCAGCTTCACCGCCAGGTCCAGGATCTCGCCGATCTTGGAGATGCCCTCGCCGTACATGATGTCAAACTCGGCCTCCCGGAAGGGGGGGGCCACCTTGTTCTTGACCACCTTGGCCCGGGT